>JBAUOG010001066.1:0-4379 GCA_049579625.1 Bryobacteraceae bacterium | reverse complement strand
GGAAAAGTCAGGTCTCCAAAAGCACCTGAGCAGGCGCGGCAGGTTTCCTCAATGATTTTTTCCCGCTCCCACCCCATCGCCCAAAGGGCACCCACCATCGCGCCCATGCTGGCCCCGCCTACTGCGTCGATCGCCACGCCCAAATCCTCGAAAGCGCGGAACACACCCACGTGCGCAAGGCCGCGGGCGAATCCGCCGCCCAGGGTGATGCCCACTCCCCGACCCGTAATCAGCCGTGCCATTCGCTCAAAAGCTGCTTTATCGCCAGGCCGCAAATGAAAATGCCGCACGACATTGCGCACGTCTAGCCATCGTTTTGTATTGGAGGGGTTGCCGTGACGATGCATCAGCGCCAGCCACTGGCGCGCAGCTGTGCGGCCGGCTTTCGGATCTAACAGTTCGGCTTCGATGTCGCCCGGAGCTGGATTGGCCGTACCATCAGCCAGGATGACGACGTGATCGGCCTGCCGGATGCAGCGTTCCGTCCAGGGAGACAGGAATGGGTCGGTTTCATAGAGCACATACGAATGCTCAAATTCCTTCTTGTTCAGCCACTCCACCATGCGGATGTTTCCGCCGTCGCGCTCGAAGGTCTGAGCGATGCCGGACTGGTCAAAATGCTCATCGACGACGTCGCTGGTCAAATGGAAGGTCGAGCCAAATTGTCCGAGAGCCGAACACAACCCCTCGGCGAATTCGTTCTTCGGAGCCGAGGAATGCGCCGGCACGATGGCAATCGTCGCGACACTGCGACGCCAACGGGCCCGCTCGCCGGCCGTATTTCGGACCCGCTCCGCCACCTTGCGGCTGACCATTTCGACAGCGGATTTCCCATGCTTCAGCGTAAAGCGGTCGAAGGCGGCTTTTGTCAGCTTGGCCAGTTGGCTATCGCGGACGGCTTCCACGGTTGTCGATCGCGGAGCACCACTCACGACTTCCATGTCACCAACCAACTCGCCGCGGCCGACCTCAGTAATAGAGGTCTCGCGGCCATCGCCTCCTGCCACTACGCGCAAGCGTCCACTGATAACCATGCAGACGAAGTCGCCAGTATCTCCCCGCCGAAACAGTAACTCGCCACCATAGAGCGAGAACATTTCCAGTTCCGCTTCAAGATCTCTAAGAGCCTCGCGCGGGAGCGTCTCAAACAGTTCGCTCAGATGTAGAGCGACCGAGATCCGGTGCTTCTGCTGGCGGCGGCTCAGAGATTGCGTTACCAGCAGGGCCGCATGAGGATGAGTGACGTAGAATCGATTGAAAGCGGTTCGCGATAGCGCCGCGATCCGGGCACTGCCAAGTGCAACGATGGTTGCGGAAGCCGAGTCCTGGCAGAGAATTGCCATCTCGCCCACACTCTCGCGGGGCCCGACGTCGAAGACCAGGCGCGACTCACCTTTACGGTTGTTCACGGTTACGTGCAGACGCCCGAAAAGGACTACGTAGAGGTCGTGTGCCGATTCGCCTTGGCGCACCAGCACCTGTCCATCCTCGAGCGTGGTCACCTTGAAGTCAGGCGCAAGCTCGCTTACGTCTTGCTTAGAAACGCCCCGGAACAGTTCGGTCGAGCACAGGAAATCAACGAATTCGTCGAGCGCATGGGTCACAAGAGCTCCGAAAACACGGCCTCAACTGTACCACGTTTTCGCACGACAGCAATCTGTCGTACAGTTGCCCTTCGTAGGATTGCCCCCATTGACTCCCAGTAAACCCGAGATTTGGCAGGACGGTTGCTTCGTGGGGATTCCTTGCACTGCACTGCAGCAATTCGTGTGAAACGCGTGGTCCCCTTCGAGAGCCACTGGCCAGCATGTAATCGTCCTGCCAAATCGCTCCATCGTTTTGCACTACACGTGCAGGGGGTTCAGTACAAATCTCCTTCGCACTACCACTCCTCCCGGAAGTCCTTTTAAACCGGCTGAAGTTATGGAGTGGACGTCCGGTGATGTTCTTTCGTCTTTTCTACCCTGTACGCGATTCTGTACAACCAAACCTTCAAACGTGAGAAGGCTGATCGTCGAGCGTATCGAACAATCAACAACTTACATGGAATCAATAATCTATTTAGTTCCGACCCCCACCTCCAGCACCACATAATTCTTCAACGAGTTATTATCGAGTGCTCCTGCCGGTCTATGACCGCGACCTGGTCGGCGCGCCTCCAAACTGAGAAACACGCTTTCTCCTTTCAGTTCTTCCTAACCCGGGCTCGGCTCGATTACAGTTATGGCGGACTTGACATCACTCCCCGCGGCCCATTGAACCCCAGCGCGCCTTTGGCTTCGATTATTCACCAGTTCGCGGCCATGGAACCACCCTGTGCAAATGCAAACTCCTCAGCGTACCCCCGTCCCCAGCTGCTGGTTGGCGAAGCCTACGCCCGTACCGAAAGGTTCGGGAGTCCGTATCTGCTGCATCGCGGGCGTATTTGCATTTGCGGACACAAAGACGGACTACAATCATCACACATACTTCACTAGATACCATACCTATTCCTGGATCAGGGTTCAGACGGATGATCCGCTTTGGGTCGATCGCATCACAAGCGCGGTGAATTCGCAGCTGAGCGCAAAAGGCTGGACCCAACAGCAATCGGGAGGCGATGTGTCGCTAGCTGCCTACGGTTCGGTACACGTAGAGCGAACCGTCCAAACCTGGTATGACGGTTTCGGCGGCGGCTGGAGGTGGCGTGGCTTTGGTGATGGAATGGCGACGACGACCGTGGAAAAAACGCCTGTCGGAGCGCTAACCCCTCGATATGTTCGATAGTTCTACCAAACAGTTGATCTTGCGTGGTTCTGTATCCGACACGTTGTCTGATAAGCCAGAAAAGAACGAGAAGAAGTTGGACAAATCGGTCGAGGATATGTTCAAAAAGTTTCCTCCCGAATCGAAAGGATAGCGCCGAAATTGCTATCCACGTGTCCCGTGGCGTCGATGTGGTTGGGAATCCCGGCCATCGAGCTTGGCGGGCAGTTCGGAACTTCAGTCACGTATTGTTGCACCGCTCCCTCTAACGTCACAGCTCCTTTCCGAGCCGTGTGAAAAGGTCAGCACGGAACCGCGCGCGTGAGCAAGCGGATGCGCAGTACTCTGCCAACCGATCAAACGTAGCCGCAAACGCTTCGCCGCATGCGCTTCACCCAAGGTTTGCAGTCTCAGCTTCGCGGATTGTTGACAGCCCAAACTTCCGCAAAGCCGACCGAGCCGCGACGGTTACGGAGCGGAGGCCCAGCACACACTCCGATCCGCGTCCAGGGACTACAACGGCTTGGGGTCCCTGGCGAGCAGGTCAAGAAACTCAGGAGTCGATCGCAGATTGGCAAATTCAGGCATATCTGCGAGCTTATTCCGATCCTTGACTCCCTCTTCCAGTGCTTTGCGTAGATAGCTCAGTGCCCGCTCATTTGATCCCGCCCTGGCATAAGTCTTCGCCAGATACAGATGGAACAAGGCCACGTCGGTCACAGCGCGGTCCTGGATGAGGGTGCCGTATTGGCTTCGGCGCTCCAGGACATCCGGGTCGAGTCTTATCGCCTCCTCGTAGCAGGCAGCGGCCCGTTTGTAGTTATGCCGCGAGAAGTACGAAACGCCAAGGTTTACGTAAATAGAGGCGGCGGGCCCGGAATACTTCAAAGATCGTTTGAAATAGATGATTGCCCGCCGGTAGGAGCGTTCGGCGTAATACACGGTTCCCAGGTTGTTGATGGCTTCAGCATAGGTGCTATCCAACTTGATCGCCTCTTCGTAATATTTCTTGGCCGTTTGAAGTTGCGACAGTTCATTGAAAGCGATCCCTATCTTGTTGGTTACGACCGCACTGGGGGCCGACTGTCTGTACATCTCGATCGCCTCCCGGTACATCTTCCGCGCCATGAGGATGTCGCCCCGCATCTCTTTCGTGAGAGGACGAGTGGGGGATGCCGTAGAAGGAGAATCTGCTGAGCCGCGCGACTCGGGCGTGGAGACTTCCGCGCCCCGTTCCACACCGCCAAACAATGTTATGCAGAGGAGTGCTGTCCCAAGCTGGCGAATGAACCTGGTTCTCCGCGCCCCGGTCGCTCCGATTGCGGCTTCCCTGAAAGGCAACATAGCCTGAGTGTCATCCCCGCAGTGGTCGTAAGCAATAGCCACTTGCTGCGCTTTCTTGATTACCACTATGATTGGCCTATGCGGAAGGCTCCGGCAGGTTTCTCGCCCGTCATCGCTGTCGACCGAACAGCTTCAAGGCCTCTCCACCGGCAGATTTGCGAGGCCTTTAAGGCTGCGATCTTAGAGGGCAACTTGAGTGCCGGCCAGCAGGTTCCTTCCACTCGATCCCTCTCTGTGGAGCTTGGCGTCTCGCGGATCCCAATTCTCAACGCGTATGCCCAGCTCTTGGC
>JBAUOG010001065.1:0-15995 GCA_049579625.1 Bryobacteraceae bacterium | reverse complement strand
GGACATGTACCACGGCCAGAGCGAGGCGAAGCTGCATCAGTTTTTTGAACTGGCTCGCCGCCACGCGCCCTGCGTGTTGTTCATCGACGAAATCGATGCGTTGGGTCTCAAGCGCAGCCTGCAGCGAATCCAACCGGGCCGCAATCTTGTGAACCAACTGCTGAGCGAGATGGACGGCCTCGATGTAAACAATGACGGACTGTTTATACTCGCTGCGACGAACCACCCTTGGGATGTCGACACCGCTCTGCGCCGCCCCGGCCGCTTCGACCGTGTCATCTTCGTGGGTCCACCGAATGCGGCGCCACGCAAAGATATTCTGGCTTTTCACATGCGGGAACGGACGGGCGAAGGGCTCGACCTGCGGCTGATCGCCGACCGAACAGAGGGCTTCTCCGGGGCGGATCTGGCGCACCTGTGCGATACCGCGGCCGAACTTGCCATGGAGGAGTCCATGCAAACCGGCAAAATCAGGCCGATACAGCACAAGGACTTCGTGGCCGCGCTGAAGCAGGTTCGCCCCAGTACACGAACCTGGCTCGAGACGGCCAAAGACTATGCGATGTTCGCCAACGAGGGCGGCGCCTACGACGATCTAGTGGAGTATCTACGCAGCGTCCGCATGGCTTAACTGGTGGAGATCGATTCCAGAAAAAGGCTCCAACGAGCCCAGATCTTGAATGGGCTCTCACGCTACCGTGAGGCGGAGGCGGAAGCTCGCCTCGCTTTAGCGGGCGACGTGAATCGTGCGACCGCATGGTGCACGCTCGCCCAGGCTCTGCTCGGCCAGGATAAACACCATGGCGCGGAAGCGGCCGCCGCAAGAGCGATAGCTGAAGATCCACAACAGGCACACAGCTATTACCTGCGGGCCGTCGTGCTGCGACTGATGGGCCGGCTGCCGGAGGCAGAAGCGTCCATTCGCAAGGCCATTGAGATTTCTCCTTTTATCCCGTTCTATTTCGCCGAGCTGGCTTTGATTCTTGTAACGGGAAAACGCACCGAGGAGGCGCTTGCAGCGGTGGCGCTCGGCATGAAGCTTGACCCAGAGAGCCTGATCTTATGCCAGGTCCATACGCGAACTTTGGTCCAAGCAGACTGCTTGTGGGACGCGCGGGACAGTGCGGTCCGCGCTTTGACGATCGATCCGGAGAATGCCGTTAGCCATATTCAAATGGCCGAAATCGAGTTCCGCCAGAACAACCTTGTGGAGGCCGAAAAACAGTATCGGCAGGCTCTTCGCTTGAATCCGACCGCTAAGAACGTTAGACAATCGTTACTCGTCACGCTTCGTGCTCAAAGCTGGCTTTACCGCACCTTCATCGCACAACAAGACCAGGACACCGTGCGCCGGTATGTCTATGGCCTGTCGCTCTTCTGGATGCTGGTTTTCCGCCACGACTTCTTTGAGTTCTTGATCGGCAATTGGCTGCCGTTCGCAGGGATGCTGGCCTGCTACATGGCTTCGGTGATCATTGTGCCGATCTATTTCCGGGCCATTTACGTCCCGTTGAGCATATTCATGCTGAGTCTCAAGCCAATCAACCGCCCGGTTTTCTCTCGCAAAGAGATGGCCTGCTCGCAGCTCGTTACATCGCTGTTCGTGCTCGGGCTGGTTCTGCTGGCTTGTGCGGGTCTGAGACATTGGGATGGCTTCGGACCGCTCGGGGTGATGGCGCTGGCGCTTTGCCTTCCCGTTACCGGCCTCTTTCAGCTCGACAATGCTCGAGAAGAAGGAGTTGTCACGTTCGCGCTCACCCTGATTATCATCGACGTCTGCGTGGTTGTTTTCACTTTGCCCGAGGGACCTTCGCTCTCACTGGGCATTTCGGCTGTCGCAGCCATCATTTACGCCAGCCGGTACATAAGGATTCCGGGCGCGCCCAAACACGTTTCGCCGCCGATGTTGCCTAAATAGGGGTCAAAACGAGATCGAAGGTAACCACGCACCAGCCGGCTCGTTATAGAGCCCGATGCTCATCAGCGTCATCGGCTGGACGACACGGAGACCATTCCCGAGGCACCAGCGCAGTAGCGCGCTGTTCCGCGACGGTACGAGAATGCCGGGACCGCCGAAGGACTCCACCGACGAGATAAGCGCTTGCAGGTCAGGGTTGGTCTCCGCCGTGGCATGGCCGAAGAAAGCGAGTGATGTAGCGTAGCCCGTTATGCGTCCCGCACGCTCGACCACGGCGGCAGTGTTCTGCGTGATGGCTTCCGCAAGTTCGGTGCCGCGAGCGAATCCATGCACCCGGAGGGACAGCGCGTTGCAGGCGTCCAAATCGGTGGGTTGTGCGGGCCGAACCTCATGTCCGGGAACACTTCGTTCGAGCGGCCGTCCTTGTATGCAAGCGAGGGGCTCCTGAACATCGAAGCCGAGGCCGGCATAGAGCGAGAGCGAGCGATTGTGAAACGCCGCCTGCACCAGCCGGATTCCAGGAGCGCCGCGCCCATGCGCTCGATCCATCACCGCCTGCATCAGCTTCCTGCCAACGCCGAGGTTTTGCGCGCTGGCGTCGACGGTAATCGGGCCCACGCCAGCGACGATGGAGCGCTCGTCGAGGCAATTGCTTCCCACGACGCGGCCTTCGATTTCGGCCACCACGCAGTAAAAGCCGGGGCTGGAAAACATCATCGAAAGCACGCCGGTGGCAGCCTCCGGGCCCGGAAAATCGCACGGAAAACCGTGGGCGGAGTTGACCTTGGAGAAAGCTTCGTAGCAAATCTGGCCGCACGCGGAACTGTCCTCAGGCGCAGCGACACGAATCACCACATTGGGCTGCGATGTCGCCGACATGAATCAACCCTCCTTTTTTGCTAGAGAGCGAGTATACCAGCAGGGCTTTCGAACCTGCCCGCGTCCACGCCTCCAAACCGGCCACTAACCTCGCTTGAATCTTGGAAGCACGGGCTCATTTTTATGCGAGGAAGTGGCGGGCTAGACCACTAACTTGATGACAATCTCGCCTCACCTCCAGAATCGTGGACGGTGAAGGAGGCATATATGAACCCGAATCGTGCACGGCATTTGATTTGCATCCTGGCCTTGGCTCCAGTCCTCGCCCCTGCACAAGTCGTGCCGGAGCCCCAACTGCGGCGTCAACCCGACTTGGCACAGCAGGCTGGTGCCAAGCCTGCGCCGAAGCCCGAGCTCGCATTCTCTGGAGCGGTGTCGACCAACGCCCTGAGCTTCGTAGCGATTACGCCTTGCCGGCTCATAGACACGCACCAAGGTGACGTGCCTGTCTTCTCTGGCGCCTTCGGACCGCCGAGCCTGCTGCCGAGCTTTCCTCGGAACTTTCCCTTGCCCCTGGCATCCTGTGGGCTTCCGACCGATCCGGCGCCCCAAGCGTACTCACTCAGCGTGACGGTGGTCCCTATTGCCGGAGCATCCCCCAAGGGTGGTTTCATCGTGGTGTACCCGGGTATCGCAGGGCCGTCACCTGGACTTCTCCCTTACTTTGCGAGCCTCGTCTGGCAAGGAAATACCGTGTATCTCAGCAATGCAGTCATTGTCGCCGCTAACCCAACCGACGGTTCGGTTTACATAGACTCTAACGTCAAAACCGACGTCATCGTCGACATTAACGGCTACTTTGCCGCGCCGACCGATTCCAACACCGGCAACAACACCGCCCTGGGCTACCAGTCGCTCCAGGCCAATACCGCCGGCACAGGCAACACCGCCAACGGGTACCAGGCGCTGGAAACCAACTCCGTAGGCATTGCGAATACCGCGAGCGGCTCCCAGTCCCTGCAGGCTAACACCACCGGAACGGCCAACACCGCCAGCGGCTTTCAGGCACTTGAGGCCAACACCACCGGCCAAGGCAACACGGCCGTCGGATTTCAGGCACTATCCGGCAACCTCATGGGGATTAACAACACCGCGATCGGAAGCAACGCGCTCCTGGCAGCCACGGGGAATTACAACACGGCGCTGGGGTTCAACGCCGGATCCAACCTCGGCGAAGGCAGCAACAACATCCTCATCGGCAATCCCGGCACGCCCGATGACGGCATGGGTTATGCCGTGATTCGAATCGGCTATTTGCAGTCCCGCACGTTTATCGATGGCATTCGTGGCAAGACAACCGGGTTGGCGGACGCGGTGCCGGTGGTGATCGACTCCAACGGCCAACTCGGCACCGTTAACTCGTCGGCCCGCTTCAAAGAGGATATTCAGGATATGGCTTCCGCAAGCAGCGGACTGCTCCGGCTCAGGCCCGTGACATACCGCTACAAGCAGCCCTACGCCGACGGATCGAAGCCGATCGACTACGGCCTCATCGCCGAAGAGGTGGCGCAGGTCTACCCTGACCTGGTGGTTACTGGAGAAGACGGGCTCGCGCAGACTGTGCAATATCAGAAGCTAACCCCCATGCTGCTGAACGAGCTTCAGAAGCAGAACTTGTTTGGACAGATGCAAAACGAAATCATCCAGCTTCAGGAAAACCAGATACAGCAACTGGAGACACGCCTGGCCGCGTTGGAAGCAGCTCTATCATCCGGCAAGATTCCGAAGGAGAAGGTGGCGCCGTAGGCTTCGCTCAGAGAAGCACGAGAGTTCAATTCGCCGAGACTTGTACCGTGACTGTTTGCAGTGTTTGCGAAGAGTTGCTATCCACGAGATAAAATACCATTCCATCTACTACCCACTTTCCAGTCGTCGCTGTGCCGGTGTTTCCGCCGGCAGCAAATAACGGCCCGTCTGCCGAACCGACGTGAACGGCAACGTTAGAAGACAGAGCGCTCCAGCTCAAAGTGGTCACCCCCAATCCCGAACCGTCGCCCGGGTTGATCCGTTGCGGAGTGGCGATCAGAGAAGCAGATTGAGGAATATGTGCCGTAGCCGTTCCAATCGTGTTCGCTAGCGTCAGCGGTTTTCCGTTCGTCACGTCCTGCAAATAAAACTGCATTCCGTCCGAAACCCAGTTCCCCGTAGCGGCAGTCCCACTACCGATGGTTGCCGCGAAAAGAGTTCCGGACGGCGACCCGACATGGATTTCAACACTCGAAGAACCCGCGACGAGCCAAGAGACCATTTGCTGGGTCTCTGTTGGTGTATTAGTAACACTGATAGACGAGCCGCTATTGTAAAGCGGGAGCAGTGGAATCGGGTTTTGATAACAGGGATTCGTAAGCCATGACCATGGCCGGATTACCACCGCACTGCCCGATGACGGCAAGCTACTTGCCTCGTAGCCCGCGACATTTTGAGCGGCGTATTGATTTGATATGCAAGCTCCGGTCGGTCCCGCCGGAATAGTCTCGCCAATGATTACAGTGCCGGCATTCTCATAATGACCTGCCAGGGAGGCTATGCCGGTATATAAAAGTGTGGCCGTTGTAGTTACATCCCCAGGGTGACAAACTCCAGCCACTTTGATACAGGGATACGTGTGCACATCAAGCACCGGCATGATCGTATAAGCTGCGGGCAAAGTGGGACTCACGGGTTTGGTTCCTCCACATGGAAGTCCCAGAGTTTGGGTGAACCCAGTCGGATATCCAAATCCTTGACCCGCGAATGCACTCTGGAGCGCAGAGGCGCCGGCCAGCATACCCGAGTCGCCGTACCCACTGAGACAATCTCCAACCGCCTGACCGGGATTGGTGCTTGCAACTGAATAAGTAGCCAATTTCGGATCCAGGCCGTTGCTGGCCAGCAGTGATTGAATATCGGCCAAAACATCAAACCTGGTCGTATTGTCGTAAATCAGGCGAGCCATCACGGTAAAATCGGCAACATTTATTTCTTGAGACACATCAAGTTCCGTCAATAACAAACCTGCCGTGATAGTCGATGAAATAACCGCGGAGATCAGATTATGAAATGGCTGCCATCCCCAAAATCCTTGATTGCCGATCACAGGGGGAGTGGCTGCGACATTGTATCCATCTGGGATCTCCGCACAATCCGGATAATTGTTTTCGGGCAAGAAGCCAAACGGCATCCAACGATAGAAGTTTAGCGTCTCCGTTTGGGTAGGATCGCCGCATTTACTCACGAGGACTGTTGCATACGGCGCGCCGGTCCATGCGCCGACCAGCGCGGGCGTTGGTGCAATATATATGAATCCAGCAGCTTTCAGATCGGACAGAAACAGGTTTAGATTGTCAACCCAAGCCGGCTGTACGTTTCCATCGGAATCCCAGGGAGTGCTCAGGCCGTAGCTGGCTAGTGCGTCGGCGCCAAATCCCCCTCGTAAAGCGAACATGAATCGTACCCCGGTCGCTCCGTTTGCAACATAGTTAGCAGACATTGTTTGGATGCACGTCTGTACGGTGGTTGGATTTGAGGGCGTGGGGAGAGGACAGTTTGCGATGTAAGGATCGCCATTCGCGTTGATGTTCGGCATGGTGTAAACATCAAGCGGGATCGGGCCGTAGTTTATTTCAATTCGGGGTGACGAAGCGAATAATCGCAGAGCGAGAAGAGCTGTCAACACCACTCTTGGAAACATTCAGGCTGGATTTTCCTCCGATCCAGATCTTTCGGTAAGTATATCACTCTAGGGCAGTTAAGTAACTCGACCGGCGTCCCCTTCAAAGCTCTCAGCTGGGTCGCCGGCGGCGGGCTGGCAGAACCAGCCTTTACAAGCGGTTGCGCGGAGAAATCGCCTCAGGCTCCTCGCTAGTAACCACCGCAAGGGATGCTATCCTAACCACTAGTGAACATGCAGTCCGAAGACGTGCACCTGCGCAAGGCGGGCACACGGAGCTTTATTTTGTGGACCGCTACCGTTCTTCTCACGCTTGGATTGGCCGGCGGTGTCGCGGAAGTCGTTGCGCGGCTGGCTCACCTGCAAGCGTTTCGGGTTAAGCAATCTGCCTACATAGGCTGGGCGCAGCGGGACCCAGTCCTCGGATGGAGAAACAATCCGGGTGTGTACCCGTCGAACGAAGGCGACCACCAGCTCATGACTTTTCTTCCAGACGGGTCGCGCGCGACCGGCGCGCCGGAGGGGAGGGATACATCCATATTGATCCTCGGATGCTCGTTCTCGAGCGGTTATGGGGTGCGTGACCAGGAAACCTATTCCGCGTTGTTGCAGCAACGATTCCCCGACGAGCGTGTGCGTAACTTCGCGGTGTCCGGATACGGAACGTACCAATCCCTGCTTCTGCTCAAAGAACTAGTGGAACAGCGGGGTTACCGGCCGCGCCTGGTGATTTACCCGTTTATGGGAATGCATCCCGGACGCAACGTGCTGACGTATGGAATGCTGGAAAGCTTCCGGGCGTATGGCGGCCAGCGGTTTCCGCCGCCACACGTAGAACTGCATGACGGAAAGCTCACGAAATTCCCGCCTTACGTTGTCCCAAACTGGCCGCTGGAGCAGCATTCCGCATTCATCTCGCTGTTGCATGCAACAGCGCTGCGAAACGCCTTGGCTGGCCACGAGCGGTATCAGGTCGAGGTAACACGGCAGTTGATCCAGCAGATGAAGCAGGTGTCAGAGGGAGCAGGAGCGCGATTCGTCGTGGTGACATTGTGGAATGGCAAGGCTCCGTGGGGGAGGTTCCCGACCAAGCAGGTAACCGATGCGATCCACCAGGACGGCATCGAGGAGTTCGATATCACTTACGACGGGCCGGAGACACGCGTCGAGAAGCTCGTGGTGGGCGGGAACGGGCACCCGGGCCCGATCATACACCAGTGGTGGGCCGACCGGATCGGCGATTGGCTCACGCGAGAGAGAGCCGCCGTCCGTTAGCCGGACGAGAACCACGATGCTAGCGGAAGCCTTGCAAACAACACAGATCATTTGCCCCGTCTGCGGCGGACAGCTTATTAGTGAAGACGAGCGGATCTCATGCCAGGGATGCTCGCGCTCGTTCCCCATGGACGGGATGGAGATCCCGCTGCTTTTCTGGCCTAACGAAAGCACCGGCAACGTTGAGGACGTAACGGATAAGGTGCGCGCGTTTTACGAAGAGACGCCCTTCCCGAATTACGACAGCCTGGACACGCGGGAGAGTCTGCAAGCCAAAGCTCGGCGTGGCATTTACGCGCGGCTTCTCGATGAGCAGTTGCCACCCGGCGCGGTGGTGCTGGAAGCAGGTTGCGGCACGGGCCAACTCACCAACTTTCTGGGACAGCACTGGAACCGCCGGTGCGTCGGATCGGATATCTGTCTGAATTCCCTGCGGCTGGCGAAGGGATTTCGCGACCGCCAGGCAATCCGCAACGCGAGCTTCGTGCAGATGAACCTTTTCCGGCCAGTCTTCGCGCCCGAGAGCTTCGATGCGGTCATCACGAACGGCGTTTTACATGCCACCAACGACCCCTATGGCGGGTTCAAAAGCCTGGCGCGGCTCATCAGGCCGGGCGGCATTGTCGTGATCGGCCTCTACAACCACATCGGGAGGCTTCCGACGCTATTCCGGAGGTCGTTATTCCGGATGACCGGCAGCACGTTCCTTTGGCTCGACGGCAATATCCGAAACAAGAAGTACAATCCGGGCCGCTTTCAGGCTTGGTTTCGCGATCAGTACGAGCATCCCCATGAAACCACCCATTGCTACAGCGAAGTGCTGGAGTGGTTCGATCGGGAGAAGTTTGAGTTCCTGTTCGCGTTGCCGAAGATCGATGGTTCGCCGTTGACCGGCGAGGACCGGCTGTTTGAGCCACATTCGCCGGGCACGCGCTTCACACGCTGGCTGACAGAAGTCGAGATGCTGCTGCAGGGCGGCGCGGATGGAGCGCTCTACGTAATGATTGGGCGAAAAAGCCAGTGAGCTTGGCGAACCAGACCAGAAGAGAATCCGGGCAGCCTGTGGGCCACGAGGATTTTGGCCGTCATGTCGACATCAAGGGATCGAGCGACCGGTCGTTCGGATTTGTGATGGCGGCGGTCTTTGTGCTGGTGGGCCTCATTCCGCTCACGCGGGGGATGGGACCGCGGATCTGGGCGCTTGTGGTCGCCGCCGTTTTTCTTGTCGTTACGTTGGGGCGGCCCGGCCTTCTGCATTTGCTGAATGTGGGGTGGGGCCGAATCGGCGTGGCGTTAGCGAAGGTGACGACGCCCGTCCTCATGGGCCTGATCTTCTATTTGATCGTCACGCCGCTGGGTATATTGTTCCGCTTGCTCGGACGAGATCCGATGCGGCTTCGATCCACCGGCCAGAGTTCGTACTGGGTCCGTCGCCTGCCCCCCGGGCCCTTGCCTGAGACCATGAAAGACCAATTCTAGGAGCACTGATGTCCTTTCTTATCGAGTTCTGGAGATTCCTCAGGGTGCGGAAGAAGTTCTGGCTCCTGCCGGTGCTCCTGACCATGCTCCTGGTAGGCGGCTTGTTGGTTCTGACTCAGGGATCCGCGATTGCGCCGTTTATCTATACGTTGTTCTAGACGGCAATCGGTCAGGATATGAGGATTCTCGGGATTTCAGCTTTTTATCACGACAGCGCGGCCGCTCTCGTGGAAGACGGGCGGATTGTCGGCGCTGCGCAAGAGGAGCGCTTCTCACGCCGCAAATACGATGCACGGTTTCCCAGGAATGCGATCGCCTGGTGCCTGGAGCAGGGGCGCACGGACCTTGCCGGCGTCGACTATATCGTCTTTTATGACAAGCCGTTCCTGAAGTTCGAGCGGCTGATCGAGACCTATGTGTCCTTCGCTCCGCGCGGGTTTCAGAGCTTCCGCATGGCTCTGCCTCTGTGGATTCGCGAGAAGCTTTTCCAAAAGGATTTGCTGCGCGACGAGCTCAAGTCGCTGGGCGGCATCGACTGCACGAAGAAGCTGCTTTTCACCGAGCATCACGTCAGCCATGCGGCGAGCGCGTTCTTCCCTTCACCGTTTGAAGAGGCGGCGGTGCTGACCGTGGACGGCGTGGGCGAGTGGACCACAACTACCGCGGGACGAGGCAAAGGGAACACGCTGGTCATCGAGAAGGAAATTCACTTTCCGCACTCGCTGGGACTGCTGTATTCGGCCTTTACCTATTACACGGGATTCCGAGTGAATTCCGGCGAGTACAAGCTGATGGGACTTGCGCCCTACGGTGAGCCCCGGTTTCTGCAATCGATCTATGACAATCTATTGGAGGTCGCGCCGGACGGTTCATTCCGCTTGAACCTGGAGTACTTCGATTACTGCACAGGCCTGACCATGACGAATGACAAGTTCGCCAGGCTGTTCGGCGCGCCCCGGCGCGACGCGGACCAACCACTGACGCAGCACACCATGGATGTGGCGGCTTCGGTGCAAGTGGCGCTGGAGGAAACCATGCTGCGCCTGACCCGAAACCTGGCGCAGGAGACGGGCCTGGAAAACCTGTGCCTCGCGGGAGGCGTGGCGCTCAACTGCGTGGCCAACGGCAAGATCGAGCGCGACGGCATGTTTAAGAGTGTCTGGATTCAGCCGGCGCCCGGTGATGCGGGTGGAGCGCTGGGTGCGGCCCTGGCGGCATATTACATGTTCCAGGGCCAGCCACGAAAGGTGTGTGGCTGCGATGCCATGCGAGGAGCGTTTCTCGGGCCGGAGTTCTCCCAGGCGGAGATCGAAGCGCGCCTCTACGCGGCGGGCGCCAATTTTACTGTTCTGCAGGATGACCAGTTGATGGACGTGTGCGCGGCAGGCCTGGCGGAAGGCCGCATTCTGGGCTGGTTCCAGGGGCCGATGGAGTTCGGGCCTCGTTCGTTAGGCGCCCGATCCATTCTGGCCGACGCTCGGTCACCGCAAACGCAAACGGTCCTGAACTCCAAGACCAAGCACCGTGAAAGCTTCCGGCCCTTTGCGCCATCGGTGCTGCGGGAGCAGGCTGCGGAGTGGTTCGAGTTGGACGTTGACAGCCCTTATATGTTGTTGGTGGCCGATGTGGCCGAGTCGAAGCGCTGCAACCTGACCGATGAGCAGCAGCGCAGGAGCGGCCTGGACCGGCTGAAGGTGTGCCGTTCCTCGATTCCGGCCGTGACGCATGTGGATAATTCGGCGCGCGTTCAGACCGTGCATCGTGATACGAACCCTCGGTACCACGAACAGATCGAGCGGTTCCGTCAGTTGACCGCCTGCCCGGTCATCGTCAATACCAGTTTCAATGTCCGCGGCGAGCCCATTGTCTGCACCCCCGAGGACGCGTTCCGCTGTTTTATGGGAACCGAGATCGATTTGCTTGCGGTGGGCAATTGCCTGCTCCGCAAGGAAGACCAGGCTCCAGGCTTGTTGCGCAATACGGCGGGTTCATTGTTGGCCGACTGAGCGGACGCCTCGTCGACTCCCGCGTTTTAACTAAACGCCAGCGTCTCGTGCCGCAGCTACTACCAGCGTCGGTCACGTCCCCTCCGGCAAACCCACGACAACCCAGCCATGCCGGCGCTGAGCAGCAGCACTGTCGCCGGTTCCGGCGCCGCGGCGGCAGGCGTGTAATCGTAGGTCAGCTTCACGGTGGCGGAGGCATTTGCCGTTTCCGTCACCGATTCGGTTTCCATACCCTGCACAATCGGAAAGGTCTTCGCTGTCAGTGTCAGAAAAACCTCGTTAGTCCCAGTGAAGGCCTGTAGAGCGGGTGCCGTCGTAGTCGTCACGCTGGTCGTTGCCGTTGCTCCCGAAACAGAGTCGGTAGCTCCCGAGGTGCCTCCGTAATCGAGCGTGCCGTCAAAGGCCGTCAGGCTGTGAACTGCCCCGAAAGCGGAGGGGAAAACCTGGGCGAACAAGGACCCACCGTTGTTCGCGATGGTGACTGAACCACCGATGATTCCGGCCGCCATGTCGGGCACACCGCTCACGTTCTCAACGCCCACCGTGCCTGCAAAACTGGCCCCAAAATCAACTGTGATGCTATTCAAAGTGCCAAGGGCGGTATTGAAGGGGTTGACCGCAATGGGAACACCGAATTGTGCTCCAACGTTAAGCAGGGTAGCGCTTTGCGTCTGAACGATCGTGCTCGCGACCCCGGTCCCACCCAACAGAAGGACCATCGCAGGAACTGAGAAACAGATGATTTTCATCGCCGCCCTTTCAATGAGCCGGTGTGAGTTCGACTCTACTCCTTAGAGCGACATCATCCCTCGAATTCCCTCACCGAAGAATCAAAAAAGATCGCTTCGACATAAGCCCTTCGCTATCGGTATCGGCCCATGGCCCGGCAACCCTAAGGCGGCATCAGCTGAAGCCATGCCATTCCCAATTAGTTCTCAGGGCCAACAAACGAAGCGCATTCTAGGGATCGTGCCAAATTTCGAGGCCGTTAGCGCCAACGCCCATCTCCCTCCGCTGTCCCTCAAGCAAAAGTTCTGGCTCGCCACCGAGAACACCTTCGATTATTCGTCATTGATCTCTGTCGGGATGCAGGCTGCGATCGAGCAGGCGAGCAATACCTACCCGGAGTTTCAGCATGGAGCGGCCGCCTACGGCCGCTACTACTGGCACACGTTCGCCGACGCGGGTGTTGAAACCTATATTGCCGGCGCCATTTTACCGGCAATCACGCATGAAGATCCTCGTTATTACACCCTTGGCCGGGGAGGGACATTGGAGCGCGTGCGTTATGCCATAAGCCGGCTCTGGATCACCAGGAATGACGCGAACTCTGCGACGAGGTGAGCTACTCACACCGCAGCGCGGTCATTGGATCCACACGCGTGGCTCGCCGCCCCGGCAGATATCCGGCCAGCAGTGCCACAGCGATGATGCACAGAATTGCCTCGGCAAACGTTATCGGATCGGTTGCGGCCACGCCCACCAGCATCCCTCCAATCAGCCGCGAGGCGCCGAGCGCCACCGGAATTCCCACCAGCAGGCCTGGAACCGTCAAACGGAGAGTCTGCCGCGCCACCATCATCAGCACATCCTCTGGCTGCGCACCCAGTGCCATCCGTATCCCCAATTCCCGCGTCCGCAGGGTGATGGCGTAGCTCATCACGCTGTACAGACCCATCGCCGCCAGCAGCAAGCACAAAGCGCCGATGCCGCTCAATAGGCTGGCCGCGACTTTTTGCGAATAGAGCGACAACGTGGCCGCATCCGTGAGTAGGTTGCTGGTGAAGACTGCGTCCGGGTTGAGTGCGGAGGCTTCGCGGCGCAGCGTGGGTATCATCCGCATTGGGTCGCCGTTCGTCTTCATCACAATCGTGAAGTTCAGTCCGGGCGCGAACCATTGCCGGAACGGCAGGTAGAAGTACGGAATCGGCCCTTCAGTCAAACTGTGATACTTGACGTCCTTCACCACGCCGACAATCGTCGCCGGGTCGCCTTCCAGCCGCAGCTTGTGTCCCACCGGGTTCATCCCGTGAAGGAAGCGGCGAGCGAATGTTTCGTTGATGATGATCGCCAACGGCGCCTTTTCATCGTCGCGTTCCGTGAACTCGCGACCCTCACGGACCGGTATGCCCATCACCTGGAAGAATCCAGGTGGCACCGTGGCACGGTGGATCATCATCTGCTCGTCCGGCGCGGGAACGTAACCGTCGATGTCGAGCTGATGCCAAGGGCTCAACCCTGTCGTCACCAGCGGCACAAAATCCGTGTAGGTGACCCCGATCACGCCCGGCTTCTCCTCCATCCGCTCGCGCAACTTCCGGCAGAACAGTCGCTGCTCGGCCGCCGAGTAGCCCGCATACGACAAGTAGAAGTTCGACACCGACATATGCGCCGTGTCGAAACCCGGTTCGATTTCGCTCGCATTCCGGAAGCTGCGGAGGAAGAGTCCCGCGCCAATCAGTCCCACCACGGCGAGCGCCACCTCGCCCCCAACCAGCAGCGCTTGCATCCGGTGCGAATGCGATTCAGTCGCGCCGCTGCGGCCGCCTTCCTTCAGCGTTTCATTCAAGCCCGTGCGCAGGCTCATCAGCGCCGGAGCTATCCCGCAAACCAGCGTCGTTCCCAGCACGATCAGCATCGTGAATCCCAGCGTCGCGAAGTTCACTTCCCCGCCCAGGTCGAGTGGTATGTCGATGGGCGGAACCAAAAGGAGCAGTGAGCGCCGCATCCATAGCGTCAGCAACAAGCCGCCGATTCCACCGGCAGCCACCAGCAGCAGGGTTTCTGTCAGCATTTGCGTCACTAAGCGAAACTGGCCGGCGCCCATCGCGATGCGCACGGCAAATTCTCTCTGCCGCGCAAACGCTCGCGACAACAGCAGGTTCGCTACGTTGGCGCAAACGATCAGCAGCAGCAAGACACTCACCGCCATCAAAACTCGCAGCGGCTTGAGCAACAGTTTCTCCACGCCTAGATGTCCCTCCCACAGCGGCGTCACCGTCGCCTCCACCGCGCGATTGGTGTCGGGATACATGGTTGCCAGCCGCTTGGCCAGCGCCGTCACCTCGGCGCGCAACTGTTCCGGCGTAACTCCCGGTTTCAGCCGCGCGATGGTGGAAGTGAGGTCGCGCGTCCCTCGGTAGCGCAGTGTGCCGCCTCCCGTGCCCATCGCCGTCGCCATGGTTATCGGCGCCCAGACGTCGAACACCACGCCCGTCAGGCTCCCATGAAACCCTCGCGGCGCAACACCCACAATCGCAAGGTTTTGCCGGTTCAAGCGAATGGTCTGTCCCAGAATCTTTGGATCACCCTGGTACCGCTTTTGCCACATCTTGTAGCTGATGACGGCAACCGGGTAAGCGCCCGGTTTGTCCACACCTTCTTCGGCCAGGAATGTCCGTCCGAGGACAGGCTTCACCTGCAACACATCGAAGTAGTTTGCCGATACCAGCTCGGCCCAGGCGCGCTCTGTTTTCCGCTCTTCCCCAATACTGAGTGGGGTGAACCGCGCCACCGCCAACCCGGAAACCAGCGTCAAGCTGTCGCGATAATCGCGGTAATCGAGGTAGGATGTGTTGACCAGAAACTCCCCGCCGGGAGTTCGGCTTTCGATCAGCACCAGGTCCTGGGACGCGCCCGCGCCGGGAATGGGGTGCAGCACAACGCCGTTGATCCAACTGAAGACCGTGGTGTTGGCAGCGATCCCTATGGTCAACGTCACGACTGCCGTTAGAGTGAACCTGGGCCTCGAGAGCAACATCCGCAGCCCAAATTGCACATCCCGCCAGAAGGTCCCCATCCCGCGCCTCGCAAATTGTAGCAATCCCCATGCACGCCCCAGCCGGTGTGTATTAACTGGGAGTCTTGTCTTGAAAGCCCATGCTCAAGAGTTCAATATCTGACATTTATGCCGTCTGGGGAAATATTTCAATAGTTGAAGTACAGGATCAATGTCCTGGGCCAGATCGGAGCAAACAGGGAGGGCAGCCGCCCGCTTGCGCGTGCTGCCCGGCGGTGCGATCATGATTTACGCTTAACAGGAGGTTGTATGGCGAGACGGATGTCCCTTCGGTCCTCCATGGTCCTAACGGCTTTGCTGGTAGCGGGCGTTTCCCCGTTAACGGCCCAGCCAAAAGCCGCCACGCAGTTGATCCCCAGAGAGGTGCTGTTTGGCAATCCCGAGCGCACCAGTCCGCAGATTTCGCCGGACGGGACCCAGCTCGGCTATCTCGCTCCCGTGGATGGAGTGCTCAACGTCTGGATCCGCACTCTGGGCAAGACCGATGACCGCGCGGTGACCCAGGACAAGAAGCGCGGCATCCGCAACTTCTCCTGGCAATATGACAACCACCACATCTTGTACGCCCAGGATGTGGGCGGCGACGAGAACTGGCGGCTCTACCAGACCGACATCGCGACCAAGCAGACCAGGGATCTCACCCCATTTGATAAGGTGCGGGTCGATCTGGTCGCGTATGACTGGAAGACGCCCAACACGATCCTCATCCAAATGAATAAACGCGATCCGCAGGTGTTTGATGTTCATCGCGTCGATCTGACCACGGGCAAGATAGATCTCGACACGCAGAACCCTGGCGACGTGCAGGGGTGGCAGGCTGACAACGCCTTGCAGGTGCGGGCGGCGCAAGTTCAAACTCCCGATGGCGGCACCATCATCCGGGTACGCAATGACGCCAAGTCCCCATGGCGTGAATTGATCAAATGGGGCCCCGACGAAACCTTCGGCGGCGTATCCGGCTTCTCGCCTGATAACAAGAAAATCTGGATC
>JBAUOG010001064.1:0-8349 GCA_049579625.1 Bryobacteraceae bacterium | reverse complement strand
TATGAGTTTAGCCTGAACACGACGTGCGGGAACAGACGGTGCACGTGCGGGGCACGGTGTAGGTTTCAATTCGACGTTAGGACTCTGCCCAACTACAAAGATTGGCCCAAACCCTTGCTCGCTAGCGAACCAGCTTCTTCCTCGGAGTGGAACATTGAGGCTTGGCGATACTACTTTTCGTCGATGGCTGATTTTCACAAGCAGGTTGTATGGGGAGCCATCGACCTTGGCTATCTGACATCCGAAGGCGTATTTCTGCCTGGCGGCGTTTCAGTCTCTAAGAGCGTCAATTAATCTGGCCTGCTCGGGCCCGCCGAATGGCTTCTCAAGCGACGGAGCCAAACGGAAAGGAGTCAGGGTTTATCGCGGTCGACGCCGTTGTAATCCCCTATGAACAACGTTCGGCCCGAGCCGCAACCGGCTCATCAGCGATCCGGGTGATTCGCCAACTGGCCTTCCCAGCGCGCAGCAGCCGCCTCTTCTTCAGCGAGATCAGCCTCAATCTCGGCCCGGTTGGCGTGATAGTGGGCCAAGGCGGCGTGGACCTGAGCCAACGTCAGATGAGGATACTCGAGGGTGATCTCCTCGGGTGTCAGGCCCATCTTGTACCAGCCGACGATCCGGCTCACGGTCAAGCCCGTACCGGCAATTTTGGGACGCCCTCCGCGGATCTTGGGGTCGCGGTCAATTAACGTGCCGATTTCGATGACTGACGCCATTCGTTTCAGTCTACCGTCGAATTCAGACCTACAGCGGCAGGATCTCTTCCCTGGTCGGGTCGAAGTCGATGCGGCGCTTCTGGACGTAGGAGATGTTGCCGAGGTGCGAGGCCTGGGCGGAACGGTGCCCGATCAGCACGTCGCCGTTGGGCCGCTCTCGGGTCTTCACGCACTCCAGGAAGTTGTTCACGTGGTCCTGGGTTAGCAGGTCGGCGCGATCGGGAGCGGCATAACCCTCCACCGTGATGGGCTCCTTGACGCCCTTCGGATAGAAGTTGAAGCGATTGCGATCGATGTAGAGCCGGCCTTGTGTACCGGCGATCTCCAGTGCAGCACCGGTGATTCCGGGAACAAGTGTTGCCTCGAACGTGGCTGTGAATTGCTTCGGCCCCGGATATTCAAGGAGCACGTTGATGGTGTCCGGAGCAGTCCGGCCGTCCGGATAGGCAAAAACGCCACCAACGCCGACGGCGGCGATAGGAATGTCCTTGCCCATGAACATGTGCACGACATCAATCCAATGGGTGAACAGGTCCGTGACTTGGCCGCCTCCGAAGTCGAGGTACGCGCGCCAGTTGTAGTACTGCTGCGGATCGTAGTCGCGCCACTTTACGGGTCCCAGGAACTGCGCCCAATCGAGGTTGCTGGGCTTGGTCTGCAGTGACTCGGGCGCTTTGCGTAAGTGGTAGCCGTTGCCGTACCACCAGGTGCGAGCCAGCGTGATTTGGCCGAGCTTACCCGTATCGAAGTACTCCTTCTTCGCTTGCAGGTAGTGCTTGCCGGACCGCTGCTGCATGCCGACCTGGCAGACGCGATTGTTGACCCGGGCGGCCTTGACGATGGGCGGGCCTTCCTCGGGGGTGCGAGTGAGCGGTTTCTCAACGTACACGTCTTTGCCGGCATTTAAGGCGGCGATGGCGCAGGTGGCGTGCCAGTGATCGGGCGTGGCGATCAAGACAACGTCAAGCTCGTTCATTTCCAGCAACTTGCGGTAGTCGGAGAAGGACGCAGCCGCGGTCGCTTTCTGCTTGGCCAAATCGATCTGCTGCGCGTACACATCGCAGACCGCGGAAACCTGAACGTCCGAGTTGGTCATGAAAAGGCTCATGACGTGGCGGCCGCGGTCACCCACACCGATGACACCCATCTGGACCTTGTCATTTGCGCCCAGGACGCGTGAATAGGACGCGGCCGTCATGGCCACGGCACTGGTAGAGGCGACGCGGGTCGCGTTTCGGATGAATTCTCGTCGGTTATTGTTTGGCACGTGCGAATTATATCCCGTCGCGCGCACTGTATCTGTGAAGGTGGAGGTTTGAGACATGCATCGGGTGCGACGGACCGGGGAAGTCTTACTTTGCTGTGCAGCGCTGTGCTGCTTGATTATCATGGAGGCCAGCAAGCAAGCGGCGGCGGCCTCGTCCGGCGGGGTGCCCTCCACGGCGACCACCGCCAAACCGGCGCCCGGGACAGTCAGTGATGCCCAATTGGAAGCGACACTCCGCGCCAAGCTGGCGAAATCGAAGGTGGGTAAGGACGGGTTCAAGTTTCACGTTCAGCACGGCGTGGTGACATGGGAGGGGCAAACGAACGTCCCGCAACATAAGGGAGCGGCCACGCGCATGGCTCGGACGGCGGGTGCATTAAGCGTGGTGAACAACATCCAGGTCAGCGACGAGGCAAAGGCTAAGTCCATGAGCGAGTTGCACCATGCTACGGTGAAGCCCCCACAGCCAGGCCAGGCTACGCCCTGACGCATGCTACATTGAGGGTTCTGGAAAGCAAAGAACTCTCATCATGAACTGTAGTTATTTCTCCTGCAGGCCTCGCAGAAGCCCCATGCCCCTCTGGGCCGCGTCGGCCGCTTTACTTGCGCTCACGGCGACGCTGGGATGGTCACAAACAGCGCCGGCCGCACCGGGAGCCGCAACGCCCCCACCCCCACAGGCTCAGCCACAGAACGGAATGACTGGGCTCAAGGCGCGTGGCCCGCTGGCCGTGACGCAGACCGACCCGAACCGCGTGGTCGCGGTAATAAATGGCCAGAAGCTCACGGCGAAACAAGCCATGGAGGTGCTGCAGACGCTTACAGCTGAGGAGCGGAAGCACTTCCCGGAGACCGATGCCGGCACTCAACAGGCGCTTCAAAATGCCTTCATTCGAATGAGTTTCGCCGAGGAAGCGGACAAGCTGAAAATGGCGGACGCGTCACCCTGGAAGGAAGATTTGGAGGGAGCACGGCGCAGCATTCTGTTTCAAGCCTACCTGCAGCGCTTGACCACGGGCGACTTCGAGGTGAAAGACGCCGATGTGACGAAGTATTACGCCGACCACCCCGCGGAATTTGAGCAGATGAAGTTGGCCGTCATCCAGGTTTCCTTCCTTCCCCCGAACGCCAAGCCCCCTGCCGATGGTAAGCCGGGCAGGACACAGGCTGAAGCCAAGGCAAAAGCAGAGGATGTTGTGAAGAAGCTGCGAGCCGGCGCGAACTTCGCCGAGGTGGCGAAGACCGATTCGGACGACACCGCGTCCGCCGGAAAAGGCGGCGAGATCGGGAGCTTCCCGACGGGAAAGAACAACCTCCCCCAGAACATCAATGATGCAGTTTCAAAGCTCAAGAAGGGCGAGGTTACTGACCCTCTAGAAGCTCGAACCGGTTATTACATCATCCTGATGAGCGACCGGCCCAAAATTCCGTTTGATGAGGCCAAGCCAAAAATCATCGAGGAGATCCGGTCCGCTCATGCGGCTGAGGTGATGAAGGCCACCATGGCCAAGTACAAGATCCAGGTGGAAGATAATGACTTCTTCGACGCCGGTGGCAAGCCTGCCCAGCCTGGCCAGAAGGCGCCCCCACCGCAAGCTCCGGGTCAAACTCAGAGCCACTAAGCGCGCTAACGACCAGCGAGTGGGAGGACGCCCGTTCGGCGACTGGCTGCGTGACATCGAGCAAACGCTCCCGCTCAGGGGAGATCCCGTCCTGATCGACGTCCAGCCTGAATTGACAGCCAGTCGGGGAAAGCTGCTTTCCGGCGAGATCAAGCGGGGGTACGCGGTTCATGCTGCGAGCTTTATCAGGAAGCGCGCCATCGTTTTGGAGTGCGAACTGTTGAAGCGGAAGCGGCTGCTGGGGGCAATTCTCGTGCACGAGCTTTTCCACTTTGTCTGGGTACGATGCGGAAATGAGTGCCGCCGTAACTATTGCGGCCTGTTGCGCGAAGAGATCCTCAGAAAGGCGCGAGGCGAACTCGGTGAATCGGCGGAAACCTGGAAGAACGCCTGGCGCCAAGCCGACGGGGGCCAGCTCGCTATCAATGACCATCGGTGGAGGGAGTATGTGTGCGAAAGCTTCTGCGATACCGCAGCTTGGTATTTAAGTGATGAAAGGCAGCGCCTGCCGGTAACCTTGGCAAACCGCTGGCAGACAAAGCGGGCGAAATGGTTCGAAGACTGGCTGGAACTCGAGGGAAACGGGCTGCGCGCGTAGCAAGTGCAAGCTCCGGCACAGAACCGAGCGCGTGGGCAAGTGGATTCCAACGCCCCGCCCCGTCCAACAAGACGCTATCCTGGTAAAAGGATTTAAATCGATTTGAAGAACGTTAAGTCAACAGCTTTACTGACACTCGCCGCACTGGGGATCTTATTCTCCTGCTCAACTATGCCGCCGGTGGAGGCCCAGGTCCGCCCCACGAAGGACAGGAAGACCGCACCGGACTTTTCGCTCAAAGACGAAAACGGAAAGACGGTCAAGTTGTCCGATTACCGGGGCAAGGTGGTGTTGCTGAATTTCTGGGCGACTTGGTGTGGGCCCTGCAAAGTCGAAATTCCCTGGTTCATGGAATTCGAGCAGCAGTATAAGGACAAGGGCTTTGCAGTGCTCGGCGTCGCGATGGACGATGAAGGCTGGCAGGCCGTAAAGCCCTATCTTTCCGAGCGCAAGGTGAACTACCGGATACTATTGGGCAATGACTCCGTAACGCAACTCTACGGTGGCGTGGATTCACTGCCAACGACGTTTGTGATCGACAAAGATGGCCGCATTGCTTCGGCGCATGTGGGACTGGTGGGAAAGAACGAATATGCTGGTGAAATCCAAGCCCTGCTTAAGGGTGGCCAAGAGACGGCTGCTGCCGGCCGCGGCACTCTTTCTAGCGCTGGCGCTCTGCTTGCAAGCGCAGCAAAGTAAAGTCGTCACAGTGACACCACCCGAGGCGCTGACCGCGCATCGTGGCTCCACCGTGGCTCAGACTCTGACGGTTACCGTAAAGCCCGGCTACCACGTGAACAGCGATCGGCCGAAGGATGAATACATCATCCCTCTCAAGTTGACCTGGACCGGCGGCCCGATGGATGCCAAGACCACCGTCTATCCGAAAGCGGAAGAGATCCAGGTGAACGGCCAGGCGCTCACGGTGTTCACCGGCACGTTCCCCATTCAAACCGAGTTCCAGGTTGAACCGAACGCCGCGCCGGGCACGGTCACCGTGAACGGCAAGTTGAAGTACCAGGCGTGCAACAACGAAATGTGTTTGCGGCCGGTGACTCTCGATATTCCGCTCCAAGTCACAATTCAGTAAGGATGTTTCGCTAGAATCGAGCGATGCGTAGGGATTTCGTGCCTGCTCGACTCTGCCTGGCCCTCGTCCTGGCGCTGATTCTCTGCTCATGCGGAAACATCGGCGCGCCGGGTGGGCTCGGGCTGGAAGACAAAGTCAACTCCAGGATCGCAGCCGATATCAAACATACCCGGGTGATTGACAATCACGCGCATCCAATTCGAAACGTCGGCCCCGGCGAAGCGCGCGACCGGGACTTCGATGCTCTGCCTGCCGATGCGATGGAGGACCCTGCCCTGCCCGCACCGGCGCGACCGGACAATCCCGCGTTCATCATTGCGTGGCGCGAGTTGTTTGATTACGGATACAAGGATGCCGCGGAAGCGCACCTGAAGTCCCTCCGCGAGGCCAAGCAGCGGATTGCCGCGGCTCAGGGCGATCGCTATCCGACTTGGGTGTTGAACAAGACGGGTACCGAAATCATGCTGGCGAATCGCACCTCGATGGGAAAAAGCCTGCCCAACGACCGTTTTAAGTGGGTGCCCTTCGCCGATATGTTTCTGTTTCCGTTGAATAACGAGAGCTTCTACCGGCTGGATTCAGACCATCGAGCCTTCGTCGGGAGCGAGGAGCGGCTGCTCAAGAAGCAACTGGCCGGCGCTGGGATGGCGACTCTGCCGGCCACCTTCGACGAATACCTCACGTTCATCAGCCACACGCTTGAACAATGGAGAAGCAGTGGGGCCGTGGCACTGAAGTTCGAGTTCGCCTATCTCCGGGATCTCCAGATCGACAACCCCAGCAGGGAGGCTGCCGAGCGCGTCTACGCGATTTACGCGCGGTCGTCGGAGCCGACCACCGACGAATACAAAACGGTTCAGGACTTTCTGTTCCGCTTCATCTCCCTGGAGGCAGGGCGATTGGAACTCCCCGTTCACATTCACTGCGCCTCCGGCATTGGTTCATACTTCCGGACGCCGAACGGAGATCCACTGGCGCTGGAAAGCCTGTTTGACGATCCTCGACTTCGGAAGACGAAGTTTGTCCTGCTGCACGGGGGATGGCCGTTCACCAAGCAGGCGGCCAGTATGACCTTGAAGCCGAACGTGTATGTGGATACGTCGGGGCTGTTGTACTTCGCCTACCCGACGGAGGTTGCACAAGCGATGCGCAACTATTTGGAAACCGCGCCTGAGAAAGTGCTGTTCGGCACGGATGCGAGTCCATTGGGCGGCGACATCGGATGGGAAGAAACGGCCTGGACGGGAACACGCTTCGGGCGCTTGGCGCTGGGACTGGCACTGACGGGAATGGTCCAAGACGGCGAGATAACCGAAGTACGGGCCAAGGAACTGGCGAAGATGGTTCTGCGCGAGAATGCCCGAGGGCTGTACCGATTCTAGAGGCCCGGAAGAAGCGTATGCGCGAATTCCTCTCCCCTCACGCCGAAGAGAACGTGCCCAACCCGGGAACTGAACCTCTCATGAGCACTGAACCGCGCGCGTCAGCAAGCGGACCAAACGGAGCCGTGACCGTCAGCGAGCGGGACGAAAAGCTGCGGAAGCTCGCTACTGACGGAGCGAAAGTCTGCAGGTATTTTCAGAGCAACCTCGCGTGTCAGCAAGCGGACGGTTTCGGAAGAACTGGACCTTGAAGCGCTTATTGATCCGGCCCGGCGCGATTGGGGATTGCATCCTCGCCCTTCCGGCCATGGAATTCCTGCAGGTCGAGTATACGGAGGTTTGGGTTCCCACCGCGGTTGCGCCTCTGCTTCGGTTTACAGACCACGTGCGCGCAATCGCCGCCACGGGCCTTGATCTGCTGGGCATCGGTGACCACCCTCCGCCAGAGTCGTTGTTAGCGACACTGGAAAGCTTCGATTCGATTGTGAGCTGGTATGGCGAGAACCGCCCGGAGTTTCGCGAAGCGGCGGAGGCAGTAAATCCAAACTGGACCTTTCTCAAGGCGCTGCCGCCGGATGGTTACGGGCTGCATGCGGCGGACTTCTTTGCGCAGCAGGTAGGTGCGCCCGCCGGTCTGTCGCCGAGCATTCCCGTACGACAGTTTGTCCAGCATGGCGCCGTAGTGATCCACCCGTTCTCAGGCAGCCGGAAGAAGAATTGGCCGCTGGAACGATTTCAAGAACTGGCGACGCGGCTTGACGAACCCGTGAAGTGGTTGGCAGGTCCGGAGGATGTGTTGCCGGGCGCCGACCGGTTCGAGGACCTGGGCGCACTGGCCGGCTGGCTGGCCGGAGCGCGCGTTTACATCGGCAACGATTCGGGCATCACGCATCTGGCAGCGGCGGCAGGCACGCCCACGGTGGCACTGTTCGGACCTACTGAACCCGACGTCTGGGGACCGCGCGGCGTGCGAGTCCGCTGCGTCCGCCAGGAACCGATCGCGGAACTGCCGATGGAACGTGTCGTGGAGGCCTTTCGGGACGTGCTCAAGACGTAGGCGAGGGTCAGGCGCCCACGCCAGCAAGCGGATTCCGGCCTTTTCAACCGTCGATGTACTGCAACGTCCGGACGCCAGCCCTGCGGGCCGGCGTCCGGTTGACTCACTTAGAAGTCTCCCATCCCGTCTTCGCAACCGTCGTCGGCCGAGGCCATAAACGGCGCGTAGAGCGAACCCAGCAGGCCGCCTTCGTCATCGATCACCCCGAGCACATTGAAGCTCGGAGCATCATTCTGACCGATCACCGGAACAGCCGTCGCCGGGCCATGAAACTGACCGCTGATGTTTCGTCGCTGCCCGCTTGAAGCCGGGATGCCGCGTACCGCGCTATCAACGATTTTCTTGGTAAGACTCATCTATTCACCCCCTTTTCCTGCAAACAAGCTACCAGCGCCCGGCCTATACTGACACCCGAATTGTCTTGCAAGACAAAGCAATAAAGGGACTTAGCTAATTTCGTTCTCTTGTGACCGGCGAAGCAAGCGTCGCTCCAGGAGTACGTTTCCAGATGTGGAAAATCGGGACAGGCGGAGATTCAGCCGCTTGACAAGGGTGGAAAATCGGCGCAGAATCTACAGGTAGTATGTCTACGGTAGACAATCAACGGGAACGCT
>JBAUOG010001063.1:0-5617 GCA_049579625.1 Bryobacteraceae bacterium | reverse complement strand
CCTTGGGCCGGTACTCCGGGCACCATGTCGCCGCCGCCTGGAGATAGGCCTTCTCTCGAGGCGGAGCAGCCGTGATCTTCATGCCGGCGTCCACCACCGCGCAGGCGCCTTTCAGATCGTAGGTAGGGTCGCCATCCATGTTGATGTACGGCCCTTGCGCTAAAGCCATGCCCCAGTAAGCCATCGCCGCGCTGGGGTCAAGCTCGGCCGCTTTTCGGAATGAGCGCAGCGCCTCGTACCGATTGAAACCGTAGGCCAGGGTCAGGCCTTGATCGAAGAATTTCTGTGCTTCCGGATTCGACGTCGTGATCGGGTGACTCCACGAGCCCAGTCCTTTATAGAGACGGACCGGATTCTCCTCGCCCAGCGCCAGCGTTGATAACACGGTCAGAAGAAACGAAAAGATCCGAAGAACAACCCTCATCGCTTCTCCTCCTAACCATTGATTGAAGATGATACTTCGTCAATCGGGCCGGCGCAAGCGCGAGGCTTGAAGTTTCAGCACAAAGCTCCGCTCCCTGACGGTCCGGCACCGCTTGCTCTCGCGCGGTTCAGTGCTGAAGTTTTCAAACAGCTTATCACGGTCACGGAAGCGTTTCATGGCGGACACTGGATTCATGAGGCTTCCTCGAATTCTCAGCGCTGCGTTGTTCGTCGCCGTCTTGGCCGGAGGATGTTGGGCTCAGCAACAGATCACCGTCGACGCACAAGCTGCGACCTCTCCCTTTCCGCATGTATGGGAAACAGCGTTCGGATCAGGCCGCGCCATCCTGGTGCTCCGCGAAAGCTACCTCAACGACTTGGTCGCCGTGAAGCAAGCTACCGATTTCCAGTACGTGCGCTTTCACGCCATATTCCACGACGAAGTCGGCGTTTACAACGAAGACGAGCATGGAAATCCCGTCTATAACTTCTCGTACGTCGACGAGATCTACGACGGCCTTCTTTCGCGTCACGTGCGGCCGCTGGTCGAAATCGGGTTCATGCCGCGCAAACTGGCCTTCAACCCCGACGCGCTTCATCCCTTCTGGTACAAGCAAAACGTTTCGCCGCCGAAAAGCCTGGAGCGTTGGGACGATCTGATCACCCACTTTGCGCGCCACCTGGTCGATCGCTACGGCATCGACGAAGTGTCGCAGTGGTACTTCGAGGTTTGGAACGAACCCAACATCGATTTCTGGGGAGGCATCCCGCGCGACAAGAGTTACTACGAACTCTACGCACACACCGCCAGGGCACTCAAGGCGGTCAGCGCTCGCCTTCGCGTCGGTGGGCCTGCCACGGCGGCAGCAGCATGGGTCACTCCCTTCCTCCAATACGCCGCTGAACATCAAGTTCCCGTTGATTTTGTCTCGACCCACGGCTACGCCGACGACACCGTAGAGGACTTGTTCGGAACGAACGAGGACATTCCGATGGACGACCGGGTGTGCCGGGCTGCCGCCAAAGTTCGGAAAGAGATTCAAAGCTCGGCTATGCCCACATTGCCGTTGTTCTGGACGGAGTGGAATGTGCCCGGGATGAACGAGGCGCGCGACACCTCCTACGTTGGACCCGCGCTCGCCAGCACCATCCGCGAGTGCGACGGTCAGGTCGACATTCTCTCGTTCTGGATGTTCTCCGATGTGTTTGAGGAAGGTGGGCCCATTCCGCGTCCGTTTGAGGGTCACTTCGGTCTGCGGGCCAAAGGCGGAATTAATAAACCCAGCTTCTACGCGTTCGCTTTGCTCCACAAGTTAGGAGATCGCCGTCTCGCCAGCGCCGCGCCGAATATCCTTGTCACTCGGCGCACTGACGGATCACTCGTTCTTGCAGTTTGGAACCTGGTGGACCCTGGCAAATCGGGCTCGGCCAAAAACGTGCGCCTGACTTTCGACCACGTTCCGGCCAATTCTCGCGCAATGATGAGCGCCGTTGACGACGATCATGGCAACGTCCTCGCCGCCTACCGGGCGCTCGGGAGCCCGGAATACCCAACCCCGGAGCAGGTACGCAAGATGAATGCCGCCACCGCATTGCCGCCACCCACCCAACTGCGCCTCGACGGCAATCACCTCGATATCAAGTTACAAGTGAACGCACTCGCGTTGATCGAACTACCCGCGACTCGGTAAAACCGATGTTCACGGAGCGCAGGACGGACTCTGCGTCAAAACCCCACTAAAGTTCGCTGGCTATAATTGCTTTACTCGCCGAGCCATGCTTCCCGCGCCTGGAACCCTCATCCCGCAAGTGGATCTCTTCCCGTTATGGCTCAGCCTGAAGGTAGCTGCGTTCTCCACTGTCATGGTCGTGGTGATTGGGCTCTTCCTGGCTTACCTGCTGGCGCGCAAGGAATTCCCGGGCAAGAACTTGCTCGATTCGGTTATCACCTTGCCCCTGGTCCTTCCACCCACTGTGCTTGGTTACTACCTGCTCGTTCTCCTCAGCCGGAATTCACCACTGGGCTCCCTTTATGAACACGTCACCGGAAGCCCGCTCGTCTTCACTTGGCAGGCAGCGGTGGTCGCAGCCTTTGTTCATTCGGCGCCCCTCTTCGTGAAAGCGGCACGAGCGGCATTCGAGAACGTTGACTACCGCTACGAATGGGCGTCCCGCAGCTTGGGGGCGTCGGAATGGAAGACGTTCTTTCGCGTAACCTTGCCTCTGGCGCAGCGCAGTCTGTGGGCGCTTGGTTCGCTTTGTTTTGCCAGATCGCTTGGGGACTTCGGCGTCACCATCATGTTGGCCGGGAACATTCCCGGAAAGACTCAGACATTATCGGTGGCAATCTACGATGCAGTGGAATCGGGTAACGGCCAACTCGCCCGCGTTCTGGTGCTGATCATATCGGCTGTAGCGCTCCTCATCTTATGGCCGGCAAACCGGCTGGCGGGCCCTCATCGTTCCGGCTGGGCCGGCTAAACCCATGCCCTCTACCTCTATCCAGCCGACTACCTCCGCCAGTGGCTCACCCAAGATCGACGCGCGCATCATCAAGCGATATGCCGCGGGACTCGATTCCGAAGCCTTCGAACTCAACATCCACCTGCAAACCTCGCCCGGTGTAACCGTTTTGCTTGGTCCCAGCGGATCGGGAAAGACTCTGACGCTGAACTGCCTGGCCGGTTTCACCAAGCCGGATGAAGGCCGCATCCTGGTGCAGGACCAACTCTACTTCGACGCATCCGCCAAGGTTCACATTGCGCCTCGGCTGCGCTGCTGCGGCTATATCTTCCAGGATCACGCGCTCTTTCCGCATATGACCGTGCGCCAGAATCTTCTATTCGCTGCCACCTCAGCCGTGTCGATCAACCGCGGCAAGGTACAGCGGCACCGGAGAGTTCAGGAACTGCTCGGGGACTTCGAGCTAGACGATCTCGCAGGCCGCTTTCCTCATGAGCTGTCAGGCGGCCAGAAGCAACGAGGCGCAATCGCACGCGCACTGGCCGGCGAGCCCCGCCTACTTCTGTTCGACGAACCGACCCGCGGATTGGATTACCGGCTAAGCGTGGCCTTCTATGAGATTCTCCGCAAGGCGAAAGCACAGTTCGCAGCTCCCATCGTGCTGGTGACACATGACCTCGATGAATGCTTTGATCTGGCGGACGCCGTCTACCTGATCGAGCGCGGTCGCTTCCTCCAGTCGGGCTCGCCGGAACAGGTCTTCGCACGGCCCGCCACCGGCGACATCGCCCGGTCTTTGGGAATCTTCAATCTGCTCTCGGCTGAGATTTCTTCCCTCGATCCCGGCCGCAATCTCAGCCGGGTCCGGGTATTGGATAACGAAGTGGAGGGCCCCTACTTCCCCGGCCACCTCATCGGAGATCGTGGGTGGCTCTGTGTCCGCCACCACGAACTGCGAATCGTGGCAGCTCCCGAGCGGCCGACGCGCAACCACCTCCGGCTTCGCGTCGTTGCGGTTACCAAATCGGCGCGAGGGGTTCGCATTACTTTCCCGGAAGATTTGACATTGGAATTCAGCGAGGCGGAATACGTCGAATGGAGAGGTAGCCGCGAACTCTGCGTCTACGTGCCGAAAACGGCCGTGTCGTTCCTCGCCAAATGAAGAAGTACTACATCACCGATCGCAAGTCTGCTGGTGGCTTTCGTGCGCTGCTGGAAATCATTCGAGATCAGTTCTCGCTCGGAGTCGATATGATTCAGATCCGGGAAAAGGACTTGCCGGCGCGAGAGCTGTTCGAGTTCACTCTGGCGGTCCTGGAAGCGCGCGAAGGCCAGGCGGTCAAGATTCTCATCAACACGCGCGCCGACATTGCTCTGGCTGCACGCGCCGATGGCGTGCATCTTCCTGGCTCAGCCCCACGCGAGCTTCCGCCTGGATTGCTAGTGGGCCAATCGTGCCATACGCTTGAAGAAGTCAAATCGGCGCAGGCGGATTTTGTCACTCTGGGCCCCATCTTCGACAGTCCGGGAAAAGGTGAAGCCATCGGCCTGGACGCTCTTCGCGCCGCATCCAAGCTCGGGCCGCCCGTCTATGCTCTGGGCGGTGTGACCTGGGAAAACGCAGAATCGTGCATCGAAGCAGGCGCTGTCGGTATCGCCGGCATCCGGCTGTTCCAGGACCCCTGAGAGCGTTGGCAAAGCATTCGCCTGCTAGGAAACCTATTAGCCGTCCTCGTCCTCGTCCTCGTCGCGCGGGTGGTAGCCGAGTCGCTGCATCGTAGTGTCCTGCTCGGTCATTACGATCTTGGGGCCTGGACGATAATGTCGAATCACATGCACTTGTTACTCTTGCCGAAGGCTCCACCATCCCGGCTGTTGCAATCTCTGAAGGGAGCGTCGGCAAGAGAGGCAAATCGCATTCTCGGCCGCACGGGTGAGATGTTTTGGCAAGCCGAGTCGTACGATCACTGGGTTCGGGACCAGGACGAGTGGAACAGGATACGGACCTACATCGAGGAGAATCCGGTGAAAGCAGGACTGGTACGGAGTGCTGCGGACTATAGATGGTCGAGCGCGTCAGAGCGTTTGACAAGCGCCGAGACGAGTCTCGGCGCTGCAGACACGAGTGTCTGCGCCACAGCCGGGTTTCGTCAGTCATAGCAAATTCGCGGATCGATCCACGTGTGAGGGCATCGGCGATGATTCCCTCATACGCACCCCGTCTCCGCCTTCGCCGGTTCATGCAACTCCTGCAGGCTCCAGACACGAATAGGATCCCGCCGCCGTGAAGCAATAGCTTCCGCCGCGGCTTTGGCTCCACTCATCGTGGTGATACAAGGAATACGATAAGTGACCGCGTTCCGGCGAATCGTCTGCTCATCGCTGAATGAGTGTCCACCGGTGGTCGTGTAAATCACCAGGTTGAGCTTGCCCTCTTTGAGAATGTCGACGGCATTTGGGCGGCCTTCATTCACCTTGAACACGCGCTTTGCCGGCAATCCGGCAGCCTGCAAGACGGCAGCCGTCCCGCGTGTCGCGAACAACTCAAAGCCAAACTCGTGAAACCGCCGCGCCACTGCGACAGCCGCGGGCTTGTCCCGATCGTTGACACTAATGAACAAAGCACCCTTGTCCGGGATGGGCGATCCAGCAGCCAGTTGCGCTTTCGCGAACGCCTCACCGAAGGTCTCGCCGACTCCCATCACCTCGCCCGTGGAGCGCATTTCAGGGC
>JBAUOG010001062.1:0-1527 GCA_049579625.1 Bryobacteraceae bacterium | reverse complement strand
CGGCAGCACCACGGCGCGGGTAAGCAACGACTCGCGAATCTTAATTTCAAGTACCCCGTATTTGCGAGGGATATTCGCATCTTCCAAACTCTATCGTCCAATCCGGCTCAGAAAACTCTTCCGATCTGAGAGAGGAATTTGGCGTGGCCGAAATCGCCAACCCGCCAACCCCCGGTTACCTTGCCACCGGAAGACTAACTGGTTGTTGCAGCCGAAATTCGACTAAGGATTCGCTTGACACAGATACTTGCTTGCCCTTTGTCGCTGCGGATAGGGTAGTTCCAGCCGCCGCGCCTGCACCGGCGCCGATTGCGGCGCCTTTACCCCCGCCCGCGAGTCCGCCAACTAGCGCACCGAGTCCTGTGCCTCCCACGATTCTGCGTGCTGTCTTGTTACCCTGTCCCTGTGAGGCCACTTCATAGTTACTGGTAAGAAGCGGATATGCTGTGCCACTGATGACGATATCCGTCAGTTCCAGCGTCAGTTCGGCTCCGCCGGACATATTGCCCGCTGACTTGGCCTTGGCAAGTCGGCCATAGACGGTCGTACCTCTCGGTGCAACTACTACATCCCCAACCTGCAGATTTGTCTCGAGCCTGGCCGTGAAGCGATATCCCGTCTCTTGTTTGCTCGAATCCACGGAATCGACCATTCGGACCAGGATCCGCGTTCCCGCCGGGACGGTTACTCTTGTCGGTGCTGCCTGCGTTTGCACTTGCGTTGGCGTTGGTAGCGGTTGTCGTTCTATCGGACCTGGCAACGCGGAAGCAATTTGAAGATCGATGATTGCCAGCAACTGACCTTCAATTTGAAGGAACCGCATGGCTTCGACGGGGCCCAACGAGTCCTTCATGCGCCCGTAGCATCTCGCCAAAAGATCAGAACGCTGCCTCTGATAATTGAGAGAATACTGAGCCAGCTTATCCGCCTTAGGGTCAGTCAACTGGGAGTAATTGCGCGCGTAGTCCTGAACGTTCCCGGCTCTCAGAATGTTCAGTTTCGTCAAATCCGCATCGTACTGACCATAGATCGGCCAAAACTTAGCCGACTGATCCACGCCCAGGCCCATCAGAGCGCCCATGATCTCGGCTTTCTGACCCTGCACGTCAGTACGCAAGAGTTCGATGTACTCCAGAACATTGCTCCGCTGCGTATCCGTCACCGACGGCGCAGTTTGCGACTGTCTGTTTTGCGATTGCCCTGCTTGCTGCACGAAGGTGACGGGGCAACAGGCAAGGAACATAACAAGCGCGCGACGTACCGCGATTTCTTTCTTCATCTGACTCTCCTCGGTAGAGACTCGACTGCTCCTACTTCAATCTGATGGTCACTCCCGCGATGCCCCGGACTGATGGGCATCGTAAATGAACAAGGACTTACATCGAAATGCCAGCCATTATCAGAGGCTCCACTCGTATCAGAGGTTCCCCTCGATTCATTCGAAACCGCGCCAATGCTTGCTTTCGTCAGAAAATGATCTCCAGTGGAGGGCTGAACCTGCCCAGACGCCGATGTCCAGGCGAAGAG
>JBAUOG010001061.1:0-3348 GCA_049579625.1 Bryobacteraceae bacterium | reverse complement strand
GCGGCCAGACGTAACGCTTGCCGCTTCGTGGTGAATGGCATAAACCATTCTTGCACGAAAATGTTTATATAGTATAGATATCAACAGAACGATAATCTACTACGGCTTCGAAAATGCAAACTACCTTCGCACGTACGTCGACATCGGAACCGTGAAAACCGAGCTCGATGTTAATAGCAATATCATGATCCGCAATCAGGTTCGCTACGCCAACTATGCCCGCGACGTCCTGATCACGGAACCGCAAATTCCCTCCAGCGTGAACTTGACCACGCCGTTGGACACGATTAACGTCACTCGCCACGAAATTGGCGTCGACAGCGTCGAAACGTACCTTGACGAGCAGTTCGACGTGCTGGCCCATTTCGAGACCGGGAGCCTGCGCCACACGCTCGTCTCGGGCATCGAACTTGGGCGCGAGACGTCAGACCCGACGCGACCCACCTGGACCAATGTGCCCTCAACGAGCTTGCTGGACCCCAACCCGAGTCAACCCTTCCCGGGCACATCGACGATCACGTCCATTGTCCACACCACTGCCATATCAAGTGCGGCATATGCGCTGGATACGATCGCGCTCGGAAATAAATGGGACATCACCGGCGGAATCCGCTGGGACCGAATGGACGCGGATTACCACCAGTCCGTGGCGCCCGCCGCTGCGTTCGATCGAGTCGATGAAATGCCCAGCTGGCGCGCTGCGCTGGTCTACAAGCCTGTCCAGACGGGCAGCGTCTATGTGGCAGCAGGCACTTCCTTCAACCCGTCCGCTGAGTCGCTGTCGCTCAGTGCGAGCAACGCAAGCCTCCCGCCAGAGAAAAACCGCAGTTACGAATTTGGCAGTAAGTGGGACATCCCCCGCAACAGGCTCTCGCTTCGAGCCGCTATGTTCCGTACCGAGAAACTGAATGCCCGGGAGCCCGATCCGTTAAACCCCGTCTTGAATGTGCTGGCCGGCAACCTACGGGTGGATGGCGTCGAAGCCGAAGTCAAAGGTCAAATCACCAGCCGCTGGGACATCCTCTCCAGCTATGCCCATCTCAATGGGCGCGTGGTCAGCTCTGATTTTTATCCGTTGTCCGTCGGTGCGCGCCTGGCGAATGTCCCCGCCAACACCTTTAATTTCTGGACGAACTTCCACTTCCCCAGGCGCTGGGACACCGGTTTCGGAGGCAACTTCGTCTCGAGCCGGACGGCCAGCTCGACAGTGCCGCTCGACCCTGTTACCGGGCTTGTCAAACAGGTCCCCGGCTACTGGGTTTTCAATGCGATGGTTAGTCATCCACTCGCGGAGCACCTGGATCTTCAGCTAAACCTCGTGAATATCGCCAACCGCTACTATTACGACGAGCTGCATCCCGCGCACATCGTTTTAGGACCGGGCCGCTCTGCTTTGATTGGCCTGAGATTCAGATTCTAATTCCCCAAAGAGAGAGTTCATCCGATGTTGTTACAGATACCGGAAGTGTTGACGGCAGATCAGGTTCTCCGGGCCCGCAAGATTCTAGGCGAGGCCGAATGGGTGGATGGGCGGGTGACAGCGGGCCATCAATCGGCGCGGACGAAAGATAACATGCAGCTGCCGGAGGGCTCGGCGGCCGCCCGTGACCTTGGCGCCATGATCCTGGGCGCACTGGAGCAACACCCGCTCTTCATCTCGGCAGCGCTTCCCGCACGCGTGTTCCCCCCTCTATTCAATCTGTATCAGGGGGGCCATTCCTTCGGAACGCACGTTGACAATGCCATCCGGCAAGTGACCGGCACGCCGCACCGTATCCGCACGGACCTTTCCTCGACATTATTTCTGACCGGTCCCGACGAGTACGACGGTGGCGAACTCATTGTGGAGGATACCTATGGGACGCACACCGTGAAGCTCCCTGCCGGACACATGATCCTCTATCCCGCGACGAGTTTGCATCACGTGCGGCCCGTGACGCGGGGAGCTCGCATTGCGTCCTTCTTCTGGATTCAACGCATGATCCGCGATGACGGTGAGCGCACACTTCTTTTTGACCTGGACGTAGCGATCCAACGTCTCAACGTCGAGAAAAGCGACCATCCGATAGCCGTCCAATTGACGGGCGTCTATCACAACCTGCTTCGCCGCTGGGCCGACATGTAGAAGTTCTACACCAGGAAAGCCGGCCATTCGCGAAGGGTGGTCAGTCCAAGCGTTTTACTGCAACTGTGTGGGAAGGTTGGTCTCAGAATCGTTGCAAGTTCAACTTAGGTCCCAGAACACTCCCACCAACATAACTACTGCCCAAGTTGCCGCGACACAGGGCGGGATCGTCATGTCAGCGTTCCACCTGCGGAGCTCAATGTCGGAAACTCGGTGCCAATCACTTCTGGCACTTTTAGCTGAGCCGTGGAGAAAATACTTTGAACAGAACGGCCGTAAAAAGAACGTCCTAATGGAAGCTGAAGAAACTGGGAACCCCATTTTGCAGATTTCTCAACAGAATCAGACGCGTTCGTGGCTCGGTCCGTCGTAGATGGCCGCTCTTCCTCCGAGTCCATGGTCGAGCAAAAGGTAATTGAGCTCTTCGACGAGCTGAGAGTCCCATTGCTTCGGTATCTGGCAGGTTTTCCGCTGACGGTTCAGTATTCCGAAGACGTTAACCAGGAAGTATTTCTGGCGTTGTTCCAGCACCTAAGGATCGGTAAGTCTCACCAGAATGTACGCGGCTGGCTATTTCGCACAGCCCATAAGCTGGCGTTAAAGAAGCATCTGCGCTCTCGGAAAGACATCGAGAATACCGGACTCCTAATGGTCGTTGAGGAGCGGATAGCTGATCCGGGTCCAAGTCCCGAAGATCAGTTCGCCTTCAAGCAGACTCAACAACGTCTTATGTCGGTAGAATAATGCTTATGCTGCGGATGGTGTTTACTACCTCGGGCCCGGTGTTTCCCCGGGCTATGCGATCACCAATTTTCGTGCGCAATACGATCTCACGCGGCACTTTCAGTTCGCCGTCCAGGTCGATAACCTTTTCAACCACCACTACTGTACGGCGGCTTGGGTCTCCAATACGGAACTGACTGCGCAGGGCGCCATCCAATCTCTTCCATTCCAGCCATATACCGATGGACCCTATTGACCATGAAGGGAAAGCAGTTCGAGCGAACGGATGGTTACGGGCCGGACGCGTACGCGATGGCTGGCGCACCGTACTCTAATTCCGCCGCAGAAGCCTGGAGCACCCCAGGAGTGAACAGCTGGTCGAACCTATTCGGGATTTTCAGCGGCCACGATATCTTCGGAAGCCACAATTCAGAGCCGTCGTCTCCAGCATGGTTTTGGCAGCGGGTCCCGGTTAAGAGCGCCAGCGCGGGAGAGTAGAC
>JBAUOG010001060.1:0-1696 GCA_049579625.1 Bryobacteraceae bacterium | reverse complement strand
ACTAACCAGCGTTACGGCCGCCAAGAGCGCTTCTGAAGCATTCCCGCCTTAAGTGACAAACTGGACGTCCCGCTCAACTTCATATAGGATGTCTGTATGAATAGAATCTCTGTATGAAGGCGCCCTCGTCCAATACAGCGCTCCTGCAAGGCACGCTCGACGTGCTCATCCTGAAAGCCCTGGCGCTCGAACCGCTCCACGGCCTGGCCATCTCCCGCCGTATCGCCCAAGTAACGGGCAACACCTTCCAGGTAAAGCCCGGGTCGCTGTTTCCCGCACTCCATCGCATGCAGGATGCTGGCTGGCTGAGTTCCAGCTGGGGCGAGTCAGAGAATACACGTCGCGCCAAGTTTTACCGACTGACCAAGACCGGCGCTCGTCAGCTAAAACAAGAAACGGATCACTGGGCGCGCATCTCAGCCGCGATGGCCAGTGCCCTCGAAATGCCCTAACCGAAGGAAGCAGCAATCCCATGTCCCACTGGCTCAAAACGCTCTGGCGCAATCTGACCCACAAGCAAATCGTCGAAGACGACCTCACGCAGGAACTCCATTCCTATCAAGCCATGCTCGTGGAAGAGAAGTCGCGCGCGGGAATGAATTCAGACGCAGCGCTTCGCGCTGCCCGGCTCGAAATGGAAGGCATGGAACAAATAAAAGAACACGTTCGTGATGTTCGTCTTGGTATCACAATGGAGACTTTTTTCTCCGAACTCGCGCAATCGCTGCGCAGCCTCCGCCGCAACAAAGATTTGACCATTCTTTGCACAGGCATGCTCGCGCTAGGCATCGGCGCCAGCACAGTCGTCTTCAGCATCTTCTACGCGACCCTGGTCCAACCCCTGCCCTTTCGCGACCCGGATCGTCTCCTCGAACTGCGCGAATCCCGCCTAGCCCGTGGCATCGATGTAGCTGCCTTTAGCGAGGCCAATTTCTGGGACGTCCGCGCGCAAAACCATTCCTTCAAAGAGGTCGCGGCCTTCCATTACGACGAGGCGAACCTTACCGGTGATGGTCCAGCCGAGAAGGTGACCGACCGATCTGTCACCGCCGGCTTCTTTCGCACACTCGGCGTTTCACCAATACTGGGTCGCGATTTTTCTTATGCGGAAGATCGCAACGGCTTTGCGAACGGCGTCATCATCCTCGGTAACAAATTTTGGCGCAGCCACTTCAACGCCGACCCGAATGTCATCGGCAAAACGCTGCGCCTGAATGATAAATCCTGCACCATCGTGGGCGTCCTTCCGCCGGGCGAGCCTTGGATTGACGATCAGGTCTATCAACTCTTCGGCCACCGCGCCGATGCCGATCGCGGCAGTTGGGAATTCTCAGTCATCGCCCGGCTGGCTCCCGGTGTGTCAAGGCAAGCCGCGCAGGCAGATCTCACGCGGCTGGCCGCCCTGCTTGATAAGGCTTATCCGGCCGCGGACAAAGGCATCGGGTTTACTTCCTTACCGGCTAGCAGTTGGGTCTCGAGCGAGAACGCTCGGCGTGCGCTCTGGGTTCTCCTGGGCGCGGTCAGCTTTCTTCTTCTAATTGCCTGCTTGAACATGGCCAACTTGTTGTTGGCTCGCGGCACGGCTCGTCAGCGGGAAATTGCTGTTCGCATCGCGCTCGGCGCCGGCCGCGGCCGCTTGATCCGCTTCGTGCTCTTGGAGTCGCTTCTTCTCAGTGTCTTCGGCGCCTTGCTTGGC
>JBAUOG010001059.1:0-8708 GCA_049579625.1 Bryobacteraceae bacterium | reverse complement strand
CCTTGGGCGAGTTCAAGGTAGCGCCCGATGGGAAGTCGGTCGCCTACACAGGATATGAACCGCCGCCTGATCTCGAGAAGGCACGCAAAGAGAAGCGGGACTTTCGCGTGGTGGACGCCGACCCGGAGAACCTGGCACTTTTCGTGATCCCGGCCGAAGCCAATGACGAAGGAAAGCGCGATGCAAAGAAAATCTTCGAGTCCAAATACCATGTCGCGAATTTCGACTGGTCCCCTGATGCGAAGAACATCGCTTTTGAACACTGGCCTTCGCCCTTGGCCGACGATTGGACCAAGGCAGACATCGCAGAGGCCGAGGTGGCAACAGGCAAGGTCACGGAACTTGCCAAGACGCCCGCAGCGGAAAGCGCGCCTCACTATTCACCAGACGGCCGTTATCTTGCTTTCGACAAATCATCCGAACCAGTGCACTGGCCAGGCGATGCGCGCATTGCGTTGATGAACCGGGCCAGTGGTGAAGTGCGCCTGCTGCCCGATACAGCCGACGCGCACCCAAGTGTGCTGGGATGGTCAGCCGATTCGAGAAGCCTGGTGTTTCTCGAAGCGAAAGGCACGCGCAGCGAACTGTATACGATGCCGGTTGACGGTCCGCCGAAGAGCCTGTATCTTCCCGAACGAGGCGTGGTCGGAAACAACGCCGGGTTAAATGTGACCGGAACATACGTCGGGTTCAGCCATGAGACCGCCAGTGAGGCGCCGGAAGCCTACTTTCTTGCAGTGCAAGGCGGTCAGCCGGTGCGCGTCAGCCGGGCCAACGAGGATCTTCCGAAGCCGCCGCTGGGTGAGACGAAGGTGATCCGATGGAAATCGAAGGACGGTTTGGAGGTAGAGGGATTGCTCACTTTGCCGGCCGGCTATCAGCCGGGGAAGAAGTATCCACTGATTCTTAACATTCATGGCGGGCCGGCCGGCGCCTTCGCTGAGTCCTTCATTGGGCGATTCAGCATCTACCCGATAGCAGCGTTTGCATCGCGCGGATACGCCGTGCTGCGACCCAATCCTCGCGGTTCGGGCGGCTACGGTAAGCAGTTCCGCTATGCGAACGTGGCCGATTGGGGCGGCAAGGATTTCGACGACGACATGACCGGAGTGGATCAGGTGATCTCGATGGGCATCGCCGATCCAGATCATATGGCGGTGTTGGGATGGAGCTATGGCGGCTTCATGACCAGTTGGGTGATCACCCATACCAACCGTTTCAAAGCGGCGGTGGTGGGCGCGGGCGTCACTAATCTCTGGAGCTTCACCGGGACTTCGGACATACCGGGCTTTCTGCCGGATTACTTCCAGGGCGAGCCTTGGGAGAAATTCGACAGCTTTGCGGCGCATTCGCCCATCACCTTCGTAAAGAACGTCCAAACGCCAACTTTGATACTGCACGGCGAAGCCGATGTGCGCGTGCCAACCAGCCAGGGTTATGAGTTCTATCATGCATTGAAGCAGCTGGGTGTGCCGACCAAGATGGTTGTCTACCCGCGCACGCCACATGGACCTCGCGAGCCGAAATTCATACTCGACATCGCGCAACGCAATATGGACTGGGTCGAAAAGTACGCGAGGTAAATGATGCGATTCAACGGATATGTATTGACGTCTTTGTTCGCCGCCCTCTTGGCGCCCGCCGCCTCGGTCACCGAAACGCCGCAGCAATGGACACCGGAAGTATCGATGAAGGTCCGGAACATCACCGAAGTGCTGCCATCGCCGGACGGGAGCACCGTGGTGTGGACGGAGTCGGGTGCCGTGATGACACCGGAGAAGAGTGAGATGAACACGCAACTCTTCTTCGCGCACAGCGACGGATCACATCGCCTGCAGCTAACGCGCGGGGACAAGAGCGCCAACGCAGCGGAGTTCTCCCCGGATGGCGCATTCGTCTACTTTGCTTCGAGCCGGGGAGGAAAGCGCAACGTATTCCGCGTCCCTGTGGATGGCGGCGAGTCCGAGCAAGTGACCGACTCGAAAACAGATGTTGGCGAATATCATCTCTCGCCGAACGGAAAGTGGATCGCGTTTACGGCGCCTCCGGATCGGCCCGAAGTGGAGACCGCTAAGAAGCTGAAGACGGACTTCCGCGTGGTGGACGAAGACCCGGCGGACCAGTCGCTGTACGTCGTGGCGGCGGAAGAAGATGCCGCGGGCAAGCATCAGGCAAAGAAGATTGTGGGCGGACCATTCACGGTGGGCGCGTTCACGTGGTCGCCGGACTCACGCACGATCGCATTCGAAACGCGGCCGGCTCCCGATGCCGACGTTTCACGGAAAAGCGACATTTCTGAAGTGGACTTTGAGACCGGCGCGGTACGTCCCATCGCCAACACGCCCGCCACGGAATCCCAACCGAAGTATTCACCCAATGGGCGGTATCTAGCCTTCGTGCGTTCTCCCGGCGGGTCCTCGGAGCCTGGACGCATCGTGCTGCATAACCGGAGCGATGCGGGGGAGAGAGAATTACCAGCCACCTTCGATGAGCAACCGAACCTGACGGGTTGGGCCGCGGATTCGAAGGAACTCTATTTCGTCGAGTTTAAGGGCACACGCGTGGTGCTGTACGCGATGCCCGTGGATGGCCCTCCGAAAGCGGCCTTTGCCCCTAAGGGCACGCTCGGGATGGGAGTGCGCTTGAACGCTCGCGGCACACACGTGGGACTGGCGCTGCAAAGTACGTCGGAGCCGGTTGAGGCTTATGCCATGGAGCTTGGTTCGATGAAACCGGTGCAAGTGAGCGCGGCGAATACCAACCTGCCGAAACTGCCGTTGGGGGAAACACAGACCATCCGATGGAAGAACGGCAGCGAGGAGTTGGAAGGCTTGCTGACCCTGCCTCCTGGCTTCGAGAAAGGCAAGAAGATTCCGCTTATTCTAGATATCCACGGCGGTCCGTCGGGAGACTTCGTTGAGACGTTTATTGGCGCCGCTGGTTTGTATCCAGTTGCGAGCTTCGCCGCGCACGGGTGGGCGGTGCTGCGGGTGAACCCGCGTGGATCGACCGGGTACGGTCTCAAGTTCCGAGCCGCGAACGTGAATGACTGGGGCGACGGCGACTACAAGGACTTGATGACGGGTGTTGATCACGTCATCGAGATGGGCATAGCTGATCCGAATCACATGGCGGTGATGGGCTGGAGCTATGGCGGGTACATGACCAACTGGGTGATTGGACAAACCACCCGGTTCAAAGCAGCGGCGACGGGCGCCGGGCTCAGCAATCTGATCAGCATGTGGGGAACAAATGACATTCCATCCACGATGGATGACTATTTCTCGGGAACGCCGGCGGAACACGCGGATGGCTACGTGAAGATGTCGCCACTCTACTATGTGAAGAACGTCACAACGCCGACATTGATTCTGCACGGTGAGATCGATCCGCGCGTCCCCACCGGGCAAGGCTACGAAATGTACAACGCGCTCAAGCGGCGAGGCGTTGAGACCGTGATGGTGGTCTATCCAAGAACCAAGCATGGGCCGGAGGAGCCCAAGTTCGTCCTGGACATCATGCGTCGCCACGTGGAGTGGGTCTCGAAGCACATATAGGGCGGCGCGGGGATACGACAACACCGCTAATAGCTTTCGATGTTCTTGCAGATCACATCTTGCAGATCACAATTGACAGTTCTTTTACGTAACGTCTAAACTCATCCAAATGCCCGAACCCGAGCCACTAACAAGCTTGAACCTGAGTGCGGCTGGGAACACGCCCGCTAAATCGGGCGACGAGTTGCCGGCCGCGGAAACACTTCAGTTTCGCCGAGCGGAGCCCGTTGCGGAGGTTCCTCCGGCCGGAGCAGAGAGCCAGCGCTGCTTCGCTTGCTCGCAGCCGATTGCTTCGACGTACTTCCATGCACAGGGTAAGGTGGTCTGTCCGGCATGTGCTGCGGCAATCGAGTCAGCTCAGAAGGCTCCGCCCGTTCATTTTCTCGCGAGGTCATTCCTCTACGGACTCGGTGCTGCCATTGCGGGGAGCGCGCTCTATGCAACCGTAACGGTAGTTTCAGGCTTTCAGATCGCGCTAGTCGCGATTCTCATAGGTTTCATGGTTGGAAAGGCCATTCGGTACGGGTCCGGAGGGCTGGGTGGGCATCCGCAGCAGATCGCAGCAGTCGTGCTCACCTACTTTGCGATTACTACAAGTTTTATACCGGTCGCGATTTATCAAGTGGCAAAGAACAAACCACAGATATTCGCACAGGGTTCATCGAAGAATTCTCCGGAGGCAGTGCAGCAGCCCGGACAGCCCAAAAGCGCGCCGGGCCTGATTCCCCCACCCACAAACGGACTCGCTAACTCGCCAGAGGTTCCAAAAACGCCGCAACCGTCCCTAGGCAGAGCTTTGCTAGGGCTGCTGATGATAGCCTTCGCTGCTCCATTCCTGGGCCTCGTGAAGAATCCCATGAACATCATCTCGCTCTTCATCATTTTCCTTGGGTTGCAACGTGCCTGGCGGATGACGGGACGGACTGAGGTGGCTGTACTGGGGCCGTATGAGGTCGTCGTTTAGGCACCGAGTCGCGAGATGGATCAAACAGCCACCGACAAGGCCTGCCCCGACTGTGGCGTTTCCCTCCCAGGGGCGGCCCTGAGCTGCCCAGAGTGTCATTGCCTGATTCACGCCGACGAACTGGAGGACCTGGCAAGAAAGGCGCAGGTGGCCTCGAATTCAGCCAACTGGCCCCTCGCAAAGGAGTATTGGAGTAAGTCGACGGCGCTTCTTCCTCCAGATACTGTACAGTACAAAAGCATCCAGGCCCGCATTGCCGATCTCGATCAGAAGATTGGCGCCATGCCCGAAGCTGCGAGGAGTGGCTGGAAGAAAGGCGCTGCTGGCTTGGGCCCGATTGCGGTTCTGCTGTGGAAGTTCAAGGCCATTCTGCTGGGCTTGACCAAGGCGGGAACGCTGCTTTCCATGTTCGTTTCGCTCGGGTTCTATTGGGCAGCATATGGATGGGTCTTTGCGTTAGGCCTGGTCGTGTCCATTTACATTCATGAAATGGGCCATGTCATCGAGTTACGGAAATTTGGGATACCAGCCGGAGCGCCGGTGTTTATTCCCTTCCTCGGCGCGATCATCCAACTCCGCGGGGTATCGCTTCCTCCGGTGCAGGATTCCCGCATCGGGCTGGCCGGTCCCATCTACGGACTGGGTGCGGCACTGGCCTCGCTGGCTCTCTATTTTCTTACTGGATACAAGGCGTGGGCGGTGATCGCGAACCTCGGGGGGTTCATCAACCTGTTCAACCTCATTCCGATCTGGCAGTTGGACGGAGCGCGGGGGTTCCATTCGTTAACACGAAGCCAGCGCGCGATCCTGCTTGCCTTGGCGCTGGTGCTTTGGTGGATCAGCTCGACAGGTGTGCTGTTCCTGATTGCACTGGGTGCGGCTTACTGCCTGTTCTTCAAGAAGGATGCAAGCACGCAGCCCGACCATCTGGGCTTTTCCTATTTTGCGGGACTGCTGGTGGTGCTGACTTCCGTGATTGCGGTGACGGCAGGCAAATGAGAGGGCGCCCGATAAAGTAGGTTCAATGACCGCTCATCTCTTCGCGCCGATCTCCTTCCGCAGTGTCACGTTGCCGAACCGCATTGGAGTCTCGTCCATGTGCGAATACTCCAGCGAGGACGGGTTCGCCAACGACTGGCATTTTGTGCACCTGGGTAGCCGGGCTGTGGGCGGCGCAGGGCTGGTGTTCACCGAAGCAAGCGCGGTGCTTCCTGAAGGTCGCATCACGCCGCAGGATCTTGGCATCTGGAAAGACGAACACATTGCGGAACTGAGGCGGATCGTCGCGTTTTTGCACTCGCAAGGCGCCTATGCGGGCGTCCAGTTGGCTCATGCCGGCCGCAAAGCGAGCATGACGCGACCGTGGGACGGTGAGCGCCTCCTTTCTCCGACAGAAGGCGGGTGGGCCGACGTTGTGGCACCCAGCGCCATTGCGTTTGCAGAGAACTACGCGAAGCCTCATGAACTGGACCGCGACGGCATCGGGCGCATTACACAAGCATTTCGAGTCGCAGCGCGCCGCGCGCTGGCCGCCGGTTTCGACATTGTCGAACTGCATTCCGCGCATGGCTACCTGATGCACGAGTTCTTGTCACCGTTGAGTAACCAGCGCACTGACGAATATGGTGGCCCGTTCGAGAACCGCACCAGGCTGCTGGTTGAAACAGTGGATGCCGTGCGCCGCGAATGGCCACGGCACCTGCCATTGTTTGTTCGCATATCCGCCACAGATTGGGCCGATGGCGGCTGGAACATCGATGAGTCCGCGGCGCTGGCGAGCGTCCTGAAGCAGCACGAGGTGGACTTGGTGGATGTTTCCAGCGGTGGCATGGTTCCAGGCGCAAAAATCCCAGTAGGGCCCGGATACCAGGTGCCCTTCGCGGAACGAATTCGGCGTGAGAGCGGCATGGCGACCGCCAGCGTAGGAATGATTACCAATGCGGCACAAGCGGACCAAATCATCCGCAACGGGCAAGCCGATCTGGTGCTGCTGGCGCGGGAATTCCTGCGTGATCCTTACTGGCCATTGCACGCTGCCGAGCAGCTGCATGCCGAGATCGCATGGCCGGCGCAGTACCTGCGGGCGGCTCACAAAACGACAACGACCCGTAAAGCGGTCGCTATCCCTCCGAATCCTTAGAAAGTCTCGACGCTTTTGGCGTTGATCGCAGCGACGGAATCGACCGGTGTCAGCCGATACCGGAATGAGCGTTCGACGCCGCTGGGAATCCGGTACTGCTCCATGGGATAGGCGTTCGGGCTCCAGCTATCGATTCCACCCGCACCCATAAGCTTGAGATCCAGGTTGAGGAATACTTCCGGCTGCCGCACCATCTGGAAGGTGTAAGCAGAGTGTTCAATCTCCTCCTTGGAGAAATGCCTGGCGGTTACGTTGAGCGGTTGCGCGCCGACGGCGAGCAGGCCGATGCCGTGCGGGTTCGTGAGGGCCACCCAGCGCACGCCTGTCTTGTTCGCATTGTCCTGTGGGCGCATGTATTCCACCCAGTCCTGATCGACGGTGTGTTGATAGACGCCGACCCGTTCGAACTGGCGGTCGATCATGGTCTCGATCGGGCCGCGCCCGTACCAAGTCAATTCCTCGAGCCCCGGGGACGCCAACAGCTCGGTGCCGAAGCGAGGCATCATAGAGAGGTTCCCGGACCCGGGGGTGTAGTGACATTCGACGATGACGTCGCCCGACCCATAAACGGTGTAGGTGATGTTGTATTGCGCGCCCACAACCGGCAGGCTCGCTGCGACGGCAACCCGCGCCGACGTCGCGCTGAGCCTGGTCACCTGGACGTTCTTCACCTCCCAGAGCGGACCGGCGTCCTTCCATAACTTGATGTCAAGGCTCTTGTCCGTGGCCGCGCGTTCACTAAACACTTTCCAGGCGCCACGGTCGTTGTTGGTGGGGGCGCGCCAGAAGTCGGGACGCGGACCGCGCTCAAGCAGATCTACGCCCCGATAACGATACTGTGTGAGAAAACCCGACTCTTTATCGAAACGCAAGGAGAATTCGGGCCCCGACATGGTTGCGGCGGCGACATCGTCGACGAGGTCAAGCGCAGCCGTCTTGGGGGCGGCAAAGACTGGAGCCGTCTCGGCGTTCTTTAATTTGAATTGATCCCAGGCGATCTCGTGGCCTTTGGCCGCCCACAACGTATCGTGCTTCAGCACAAAACTGACGTTCAGCCAGTATTCGACACCGGGCTCACGCTGCACACGCGGCAATGCCAGATGGAATTCCTTCTGGCTGCCGGGCGCGATATCCAGATCCGGCAGCTTGCCGCTGGCAACGGTTGTCCCACCGGCCTTGATTTCCCACAAGCCTTCCGCAAGATCTTTTGGGTTGGTGAAATCGAACCAGTTCTTCACGGCCACTTGTCCGCTGTCGGGATCGGCTGCTGAGGCGTGCAGGTTCCGATAGACATACTTCAACGCCCAAAGACCGGGGTGCGGGGTACGATCGGCGGCGACAAGGCCGTTGTTGTTGAAGTCGTTATCGTTGCGGATGCCGTTCTTGTCTTCCCACCAGCCGCCATAGGCGAAGAACGTTGCGTTCGGCGTATTCATTCGATATTCGGCCGGAACCTGCAGGCGGATGCCCTGGTCGACCCAATCCCAGACAAAAGCGCCTTGGGCATTGGTGCCCGAGTAGAAGATGTCCCAATACTCCTTGAGGCCGCCGCTGCTATTACCCATCGCGTGCTCGTACTCACAGAGGATCAACGGCATGTCGGGGCGCTCGGCAGCATGGCGGATGACTTCCTGCGGCGTCGGATACATGTAGGAGTTAATGTCGGCATTCGAACCGCCATGTGATGTGGTCCCTTCGTAGTGGAAGGGCCGGGAGGGATCGCGCTGCTTGGTCCAGTGATAGACGGCCGCTGCGTTTGGACCATCGCCCGACTCATTGCCGAGCGACCAGATCACCACGGACGGATGGTTTTTGTCGCGCTCCACCATACTCTGTTGACGGTCGATGTAGGCCGCTTCCCAGGCAGGATCATTAGTCAACCGGTTGCCGGGATCGTTGCCGTAGTGATGGCACTCCAGGTTGGCTTCGTCGAGAACGTACAAACCATACTCGTCGGCGAGATCGTACCAGCGGGGATCATTGGGATAGTGGCTGGTGCGCACGGCGTTGATGTTGAACTGCTTCATCAGCCGTATGTCGCGAATCA
>JBAUOG010001058.1:0-7630 GCA_049579625.1 Bryobacteraceae bacterium | reverse complement strand
ATTCATTCTCGTTTCATTCAGCGGGCCCAAGACGATCGACGACCCGAAACTACGGAGCGCAGATCAGGATTCCGGCGATTGGTTGATGTACGGACGAACCCACGACGACCACCGGTTCAGTCCGCTAAAACAGATCAACGAGCAGACCGTCGGGAGACTGGGGCTGGTTTGGAGCCGCGAACTAGGCACCACGCGTGGGTTGGAAGCAACGCCGCTTGTGGAGAATGGCGTCATCTATACCGCCGGCTCATGGAGCGTCGTCTTCGCCATAGACGCGAAGACGGGAAAGGTCCTTTGGACCTACGATCCCAAGGTGGCTCGTGAGCGCGCGTACTTCTTCTGCTGCGATGTGGTAAATCGCGGTGTCGCTCTTTATCGGGGCAAAGTCTACGTGGGCACGCTTGATGGCCACCTGATCGCTCTCGACGAGCACACCGGCGCTCCCGTGTGGAACGTAGCCACAGTCGACATCACGAAACCCTATTCCATCACCAGCGCTCCCCGGATTACCAAGGGACTGGTGGTCATCGGCAACGCAGGTGCGGAGTACGGAGTGCGAGGCTACATCTCCGCGTATGACGCGGAAACAGGTACGCTGGCCTGGCGCTTCTACACAGTGCCCGGCGATCCGGCCAAGGGCTTCGAATCGAAAGCAATGGAGACCGCCGCCCAGACATGGAAGGGCGAAGGGTGGAAGACGGGCGGCGGCGGTACGCCGTGGGAAGGCATCGCGTACGATCCTGCGCTGGACTTGCTGTACTTCGGAACGGGCAATGGCACGGCCTGGTACCGCGCACTCCGCGGTGGAGGCGACAGCTTGTACACGGCCTGCATCCTGGCTGTGCACGCGAAGAACGGCGTACTGGCCTGGTATTTCCAAACCACGCCCGGCGACAACTGGGATTACGACGCGACGCAGCCGCTGATCCAGGCGGATCTGAAGATTGGTGGACGCGCGCGCAAAGTGATCATGCAGGCGAACAAGAACGGGTTCTTCTACGTTCTAGATCGCGAGACCGGCGAGTTCATTTCAGGTACCCCGTTCGTCAGCGGCATCACCTGGACCAGCGGGCTCGACCCAAAGACGGGGCGTCCAGTCGAATCGCCAGGCTACGCGGATGGGAAGCCCGTCATGATCTCGCCCGGTCCAGATGGTGCACACAACTGGAACCCGATCGCGTTCAATCCGGCGACTGGGCTGGTCTACCTGTCGGCCAAGTCGGGCACACAAATGGTGCATGCGGCCGATCCGAAGTGGAAATACGATCCCAACCGCGGCAATTTGGGCCTCGACAGTTCGTACGAGGGACCGCTCTACGCCAAGCTCGAGTCGATGCCCGAGCCGGTCGGAGAATTGGTGGCCTGGGATCCCGTCGCACAGAAAGCAGCCTGGCGTGTGAAGGCGCCGGTTCTGGTAGGCGGAGGTACTCTTGCCACGGGCGGCAACCTGGTCTTTGAAGGGCGAGCGGACGGTGTATTCGCCGCTTATCGCGCTACGGATGGGCAGCAACTGTGGTCATTCGACGCGGGCACCGGCATCATGGCTCCTCCCGTGACCTACAAGGTGGACGGCGTTCAGTACGTGACCGTGATGGCGGGTTGGGGTGGCACCCCCGGGTTGTTCAATTTCCCCGGATCTGGTCCGGTTAAACCCGGCTTCGGCCGAATTCTAACGTTCACGCTGGGCGGCGCGGCGGCGCTGAAAGCTCCCGCCTTCAGCCACAAAGATCCGCCAGTGCCCACCCTTGCCAACAACGCGCCTCCGCAGGTGGTCCATGAAGGAGGCCTGCTTTTTAGCGAGCATTGCATGGAGTGTCACGGGTTGAACGCAGTCGCCGGTGCCTTGCCCGATCTCCGCTACTCAAGCAAAGAGACGCTGGAGGGCATTGAGGGAATCGTGCTCGGCGGGAGTCGCGCATCGGCCGGCATGCCGTCGTTTAAGAAGATCCTCGACGCCACGCAGGTGCGGGCAATTCGGGCATACATTGTGGCGCGAGCGTGGGAATCGGCGAAGCCGGCGGCGGACAAGCCAAGTCAGTGAGGCTTCGGCGTTTCGGCCTTCGTACAGCACGCCGTTGGTGTTGCTCTTCACGATGCGGCAGGATGGAAGAAGATGCTGGAGGACGCACTGCAGCAAACGGGTGGACCGTTAACCAAAAAAGAACGCGAATGGGCTGATGGGTTTCTCTCTCCTCCGGCGCGAAGGAGGGGTGCAAAGAAAGGAAAGGCTGCGTGAGCGGAATCACCTTCGACGCTGGTGGTCTGATTGCATTAGACCGGAATGATCGGCGGGTGCTCGCATTGATCGCACGCGCGACAGAGCTTGGGATGCGGATCACGGTCCCAGCGACGGCGCTGGCGCAGGCCATTCGTAATCCGGCCCGGCAGGCGCGGCTCTCGCGGCTCATTCGACAAGCCGGTACAGACCTCATTGCGCTCAATGGACCAGACGCGACGGCTGTCGGCCTGTTATTGGCGCGAGCCGGGACGGCCGACATCGTCGATGCCCATGTCGTCGTTTGTGCACAGAGAGCTGGACAGTGTGTCGTCACCAGCAACGCAGCCGATCTCAGACGAATCGCTCCCGGGCTGCAACTGCTCGTCGTGTGACCATGAATCAACTCGTGCCGGGTTTCTGGCTTGGTTTGCTCATATCGTCACTGGCTAGACCCGGGGATCATATCCGCTACGGATTCAAGAGAGGGATGTCTTTGACAGGCGGAGGTGCGGGAATCGACTTTAGGAACGCATAGATGTCATCGATTTCCGCGTCGGACAGCACCTTTGCCGTATAAGGTGGCATCCCTCCACTTGGATGGCGCACATAGAGCCGCAGGGCCTCAACGGGAATCTTTGGTGGAGCGAGTCGTGGGCCATAGGAGCCCACGGGCGCCGCGGATCCCCCTTGGCCCTGCCGGCCATGGCACTGATAACACCCGTCGGCAACGAACAGCTTTTTTCCGTTATCGGCGTTGCCGGCTTTGACGGAGGATGATTGTGCAAAGGTCAGCGCCGTCGAAAGCGTTAAGGCCAATAACGGTCCCGCGATCCTTGGTGTCTTCATGAGTCTATTCCCCTATCGTGGCTGTGTGACGACGTCAATCAAGACAGGTTCACCACCCTTCACGGTCTCAATACCGCGCTGAAGTGCCGGCGCCAGATCTTCGGGCTTCTCAATGGGGCCGATGCCCATCATGCCGATACTCTGGGCAAGCTTCGCGTAGTCGATGGGCGGGTCGTTCAGGTGTGTGCCAATGCTGGTTCGAGTAATGCCGCGATTATGCTCGTTGGCGACAATTTGTACTTCCATCTGTTCCTGGTGGTAAGCGCGATTGTTGTGCATCACCGTCAGCAGCGGAATGCGATGGTGCGCGGCGGTCCAAAGCACGCCGGGCGCATACATCAGGTCGCCATCCGTCTGGATGTTAACGGTTAAGCGTCCATACTTTCGGTTCGCCAGCGCCACTCCCACGGCAGAGGGTGCTCCGTAGCCCATCCCTGCGCCGCCTGAGCCACCGACGTGACGGTAGGGCTTGTCGAAATCCCAGAGGCGTATCGGCCAATTACTGACGAAAACGCCTGAACCGGACGCGAGGCACCAATCCTCACGACGGACCTGCGCCCACAACTCGGCACACAGGCGCGCCACGCTGATGGGGCACGCATCCCAGGCATAGGAAGCGTCGAGGCGGGCTTGGGCCATGGAGGCGGCATGTTGTTGGGCTAGCTTGGCGCCTCGAGCTTCGAAAGCGCGCTTCTTGTCCCCTGTCATCTGCCGCTGGACCGCTTCAACCAATGACGGCAGAGTCGCTTCGGCATCCGCCGCGATATCGAAATCGAGGGCTTGATAGCGCTGGAAGTCCTGGTAGTTACTTTTGGCCAGACGGTCACCGGCCGAAATAGCGGCCAGCTTGGCCTTTGTAATGGGCCGGGACTTGTATTCCAGCTGGCGGCTGATGCTGTTCACCATGCCGTAGAAATCTACCGTCTCCAATCCCAGAATGAGGTCGGCATTCTCAATCAGTTTGCGTGAGCTGGCCGAAAGGTTCAGTGGATGCCGGTTGGGGAAATTCATGCGCTGGCCGCTATCCACGACCGGCGCCTGCAAGAGTTCGGCGAGTTCCACGAGGTGGGTCATGCCAGCGTGCGTGCGTGAGAGACGTCCGGCCAGAATGACCGGGCTTTGCGCTTCGACAAGCATTCGGGCGAGTTCAGCGACTGAGGCGGAATCGCCGGCCGGCGGCGCTGCGAAACCCAGTTTGGGGATGACGAGATCCGTTCGCCCCGCAATAGGAACCTCTGAAAGTTCGGCATCCGCTACGAGGACCACGGGCGCTGAAGGAGCGGTCATGGCAATCTTATAGGCCCGAACGGCGGACTCTGAGAACTGCTGGAGCGAGACCGGCGCGTCGTCAAACTTGGTGAAGTCACGAACCAGTCCGGCTGCATCCTGTACGCTGTGCACCCAGTCAACGGATGAACGGCGCGTGGCCGCGTTCAAGTTGTTCCCAAGCACAATAAAGACGGGAACGCGATCACAGTAAGCGTTGTATATCGCCATGGATGCATGCTGGAGGCCAACGGTTCCGTGTGCAAAGACGAGCATTGGCTTGCCTTCGACTTTGAAGTAGCCATGGCCCATGGCGACCGAAGACTCCTCGTGGCAGCAAGTGATGAACTCCGGATTTGAGTTGCCTCCGTAGTTGATCACCGACTCATGAATGCCACGAAATGCGGAGCCAGGATTCGCGCATAGATACTCAAAGCCGAGCGACTTGAATACATCGATCATGAAGTCGGCGCCCGGGCGCTCCGTGGTTTGGACTTCGACGTTGGAGGGGGCCGCTGAGTCCTGAGGCGTGGGCGGTTCAGCGGCGGCCATGGCAACCGGAACTGAGGCTGCAATCGCCGCTGCGGACGTTGCCGCATTTGTCAGGAAACTGCGCCTTCCGACGAGAGGCTCGGGCATTGAATCAGTTTAACTTAACACCCATTGTGGGACGCGGTGACACAGCTCTGCCCACGCGCCACGGGGCTGTGTGCCGCGTTAATCGCCCTCGTCGTGGCTTGGGCCAGAGAAGGACGGCCCGATGAAGCAGTTGTGACTCCAGGCGACCTTCGACACCCGTTTTCATCATTGCGGGGTGCGCGAAAGATCATGCTGAGTCCAGCGCTCGTGTAATTGTTGGCAGTGAGTGCGGCACGAGACACCGTTTCACGATGCTGTCTCATGTCATCACTCGAAGAGCGCTTCAGCCGCAGCGCGCAACCAGATGGCAATTGCTTTCGCACCCGGATCGGGATGACCCAATACTCGGTCGCCCAGATAACTGGACCGCCCGAGGCGAGGTTTCATTTCCGCTGTCCCTTGGGCTCCGTGTTCAGCCGCCTCCACGGCGGCCATAACTGTCGCCTTTGTATCGCGGCCGTTCCTTAACGCTTTCGCGAAGGGGTCGAGCGCATCCAACATCGTCCGATCCCCCGGCCTCGCGCCGCCTAATTCAGTGATGGCGCGACAGCCTTCGTGGATAGCTTCGGCCCACTGCAATATGTCCGTTGTGCCAGGTTTCTGCAGAACGCTGCCGCAACGCAGGAATAGAACGCCATACAGGGGTCCCGATGATCCACCCATGGCATGTCGAAGTGTATGACCTAGCTCCTTCAGGGTGGCGGGAACATCGTCGAGGGGATAAGATTCCAGTGTGGCCTGCACGGCCTTGGCGGCGCGCTCCATGCTGCTCCCCAAGTCACCGTCGCCTGTGATGCGGTCCATCTCGGTCAGTTCAGCTTCCGTTGCTATCAACGCCTTGCACGCGGCCTCGATGGCTTGCTTCGCTTTCTTGCCGATCTGGGATTGGGCACCGTTGCCGGTCTCCTTCGCCGTCTGTTTGGTCTCAGTTGCGACCTTTGCTAGTGGATTGCCCGGGCGGAGTTTCGGCACATTGGGCCATGCTGGAGCTGCCGTGTCTGCGTCGAGCCAGCGCAGCCGTTCGTCATTTACGCCCAAGAGTGAGATAGAGATGCCCGCCATATCGAGCGACGAGAGAAATGTTCCAGCGTAAAGTCGCTCGACAATAAAACCATCGCGATGCAGAACAGGTACAACATGGCGGGCAATGATAGCGAGCTCCATCTCTGTCGTTGCCCCGAGGTTGTTTATCATCACGGCGACTCGCTTCAAGTCGCCCGGTTTTCCGTGCTTCAATAATTGGGTGATCAACGTTTCAGTCAGCGTGTCCGCGGGCTGCAAATCTGTCCGTTTAACCCCTGGTTCGCCGTGAATACCGAGACCAAGCTCCATTTGATCTTCACCCAACTCAAAGCTCGGTTTGCCGACGGCAGGCGACGTTCCAGCCGAGAGCGAAACCCCCATGGTTGCCAGCGACTCAATTGCGGCTCTGGCCGCTTCGGCGACCTCGGTCAGGCTCTTTCCTTCCGCAGCCGCAGCGCCTGCAATCTTGTGAATGAACACCGTCCCGGCAAGGCCGCGAGCGCCGGCTGAGTGCCCGGTTCCTTTCAGTGCGACGTCGTCGTCGACGATGACCATTTCGACACCAATACCCTCGGCGCGCGCCATCTCGGCCGCGAGACCAAAGTTCAGACGGTCGCCCGTGTAGTTCTTGACAACCAGGAGGGCACCAGCCTTTCCCGTGACCGCCTTAATGGCTGCGAACACGGAATCGCTGCTAGGGGAAGTGAAAACCTCGCCCGCCACCGCGGCGCTCAGCATTCCCGCGCCAATGTAACCGGCGTGCGCAGGCTCGTGACCGCTACCTCCGCCAGAGATTAGTGCCACATGTTTATCGCGGGCAGCCGCCGCATCAATCCGGACGATGACACTGTGCCCGGCTAGGCGGGCGGAGCCAGGCTGAAGTGCGACCAACCCTTGCAACATCTCTTCAACAACATCTTCGCGGCGATTAATAAACTTCTTCATGGCGAGGCACGTTCCCGGAGCTATTCTTGCTCATCTATATTGTTAGCTCGTCTGCCAGCTCCGAAAACCATCCCAAAGCCTGGTGGTCGCCCGCAACGCAGCACCACCGTCATAATGGCCCCCAGCCGTTCAGAAACCTGGTAAACGCGTATACTGTCACCTGGTTGTCACTCGGTTCCGTCACTCGGTTCCTACTCGTTTCCTAATTGCCGAATCTCAACCACCAAAAACAGCTTACGACTATCTGGACAATCATCGGCAAATGCGAAAAGAAGTGCAAAAGCCGAGACGACTCTCGGCTCAGCAGGCTAACAGCCTGGCTCCGAAGCGGAGAGCGCGCCACGATTGCGAAACGAAGTGGGAAACGGGCTCAAGCCCGTGCCACGGATTCACGATTGTGAAACGAAGTGAGGAGGGCGGCTTGCCAAGCCGCCGCCGGTTGACAACCGGCCCCACACCAAGGGTGTGGCCGCTCGCGCGAGGGCTTACTTAGATATTCAGTTGTCAAAGATCTCGAGTCCTACTGGCTCCTACGCGGCTTGGGGTAGAGTTATTGGTTCGGTCGATGTGCCGGGGTCTGCGGATAAAGGTTCAGGCGCGGGTTCGGAGGGACGAGTGACTGAATCGAGATCAATGGTGCAGTGGTCGAAATTGGGCACTGGTTCTTCGGTGATGTGTGGCGCGCCGGATTGA
>JBAUOG010001057.1:0-6003 GCA_049579625.1 Bryobacteraceae bacterium | reverse complement strand
CTCCAGGAGGAAGTGTCCTTTCCTCGCTGACAGTAGATGGAGAATATCGTCTTGCACAGTCTCCTCCGGAATCCGAACAGTCGTCCCCCAATACCCCCAAAACTACGGAATGCGTACCCCGCTGTTCTCGGCGGCCAATTTCTGACCTTGGGCGTCACGCACCACCACGCGTAGCACGTAACCTCCGATCTTTGTGTCGAACTCCGCCTTGATGTTAATACCCGAACCGGAGCGCTCTTCGAAGCCCCTCAACGTCTCGTCCTTCAGGTTCAAGGTGATCAGCTTTTGCACCGCGCTGATGAAGTTTCCATCGTCGTCGAACAGCGCAAATACAATTGTGAGGTCATCCTGGTTGCGGCCGTCCGCCTTTCGAAACGGCAGCTCCTTCAGGCTGACCCGCGCGTTCACCGTCAGCTTGGCATCGGTGTCGCTCGGTTTGAAAAATTGCGTATGAACCTCGACCGGAATATCTTTGACCACATCGCGAGAGAACACCGCTTCACGGATATCTTCCTTGCTCTGTTCCGCAACTTCGCTCCCTTTTTTGGGCGCGTAGTACCCGCGCCGGGCTTGCAGCGTATCCCCTTTCGGCGTCGTCAGCGTGACTTTCAGCTTGTGGTAGGAGCCGTCCATCTTGAGATTCGATGGCACAAAGCCCAGTACGTAAATGAATTCCGGTGCGTCGGCGAGCCGCTGGTATCCCTCGCCCAAATCGTTATTGTCGTGAAACCAGCGGCCTCCCGTTCCGTCCGTTAGGGATCCCAGCACTTCACCTTGAGCGTTCGCCTCGGCTGTGTAGTATCCGGAAGCGGTCACGGCCATGTGCGGTCCCCCCGTGCCAGGCGCTACTTGAGCCGAGAATTGAGGCGGTGTCCACACCTCCCGCGCGTCGAGGGAATTGATGACGACATTGGCTCGCACCGCGTGGTCGATGACGTCCGTGATGTCCTGTTGGTTGAAGAACGCAATGATAAACCCAGGCGAAGTAAGAACGATACTACGCTGTCCCGGCGTCGCGGAGAGACGGCGAACAATCTGCTTGAGGACGACCGTGGTCTGACGGCTCTCCAATTCTCCATCGGCAAGCGCGGTCTGGGCCGCGCTCATCGTTTCGTTCGACGTGATGTACGGGTTGCTAGCACACTGCCGATAGTCTTGAGTTGCCAGCGCCAGCGCTTGTCCATCGTTTTGATTCACGATTTTGTCGGCCATGAAGTAAGTAATGTCGGGGCATTTGATCATGGCGCCTCGAGTTGGGTTGGGCTGCAGCTTTGCCAGTGCCGCCTGGAATTCTTGAACATTGCTGGTAAATTCGAGCGTGTTCTTACCGGACGTTGTATAGATCGCTACTCGTTCGTTCGGCTGCAGTGACTTTGCCACATATGCCGCAACCGCCTGGCGAGCCCGCGCGACGTCTTCAAAATGCAGGTGCAGATCGTCAAACACATACGCGACAAAACGATTGGCAATCACCGCGGCCGGCCCGGCCGATTTCGTCGACGTGTCCGGCATATCGGTGTCCTCGTTCTTTTCCACCAGCACCGGACTCGCCGGCTTCTCGACCGAAAACTTCGAGATCACCTGAAGCTTGCCGTTGTCAAATGCGCGAAAGTCTTCTTTCGTCAGCGTGCCGATCGCATTCCCCTTCGCATCCCTAACGACAACTGTGACCGGAACCAGATTGACCTTCGAGGTAAACGTTGGGGTCGTGTCCTTGGTCGTCAGTTCCGCCACGGGCGCCTGTGTTGAGGCAACTTCCGGCTTGGCTTGCTCCGCCGGTTGCTGGGCTGTAAGCGCCAAACCGCTTACCACGAGCAACCAGAGCAACCACGCGCGATTCCGGGTGTAGGCAACACAATCGGATCTGCCGTCCCCCCATAGTCGAGGTCTGACCAAGGTCGGCGGCCGCTCCGTCTTGTGCATGCAAGTATCCTATCGCCCGCTTGCCTCGACTTCCGGAGCCGGCACTTCTTCCCCTCCCTTCCGGCATCCCGCTCTTCCTGCATTGAGTAGACTGTTGAGAAGCGTTCCCAGAGCCTGTTATTCGCACGCTGTGCCCTGTGGTTCCAAAAGGAATTCGCGAAGCGGCCTATGAGCGCGAACCTGCAGATTAGATAGGTAACCTGATGACCCTACGAACCATGCTGTTCCGAACTACCGTGATTCTCTTCGCGGCGTCGTTGTTGTTCGGCCAATCGTGGAAACCTCCCTCCGTCGTCCGAACGTTGAAGAACGGCCTCAAAGTGGTGGTATCGGAAGACCACTCGGCGCCTACGTTTGGAATCTGCGTTTCTTACCGCATCGGATTCCGTCTTGAGCCGGAAGGTCGAACCGGCTTCGCGCACCTATTCGAGCACATGATGTTCGAAGGTACTCCCAACGCGCCCAAAGGCACTCTCGACAAAGTGATCGAGGGCGGCGGCGGCAACAATAACGGCGATACGCGCTACGACTTCACCGAATACATCGAGACAGCCCCAATCTCCGCCCTTGATCCAATTCTCTGGATCGAGGCCGATCGGATGAAAACGCTTGATTTTTCGCCTGTGAACCTCGATAACCAGCGCAAGGTCGTCGAAGAGGAGGTCCGCGTCAACGTTCTGAATCAGCCGTACGGGCTGTTCTTCGCCATCGATCTTCCCGGGAAAGCTTACGATACTTACCCCAACGCACACAACTTCTATGGCGAGTTCAAAGATCTCGATGCGGCGAAGATCGAGGACGTCAAGACGTTCTATGAGCAGTATTATGCGCCCAATAACGCCGTGCTCGCGATCGTGGGTGACGTGAATCCGGGCGAAATCTTGGCTAAGGTGGACAAGTATTTTGGCGGGATACCAGCGCGTCCAGCGCCGCCTTCGGCAACGTTGGATGAGCCTCCGCAGAAGGCCGAACGGACTGGCGTGGAGAATGACAAACTGGCCACGATTCCTGCGCTCGCGGTTGGCTATCGAATGCCCGCACGCGGTACGCGAGAGGCGGTCGTGGCGGCGGTAACCGGCGAACTTCTTCACAACGGCAACGCTTCGCGACTCTATCAATACCTGGTCAAAGAGAAGCAGAAGGCTGTATCGGTAGATGGCGGCCTCAATTGGCCGTTGGGTAATCCATTCGAGTTCAACGGACCCACCTTGATGACATCCTTCGTGGTGGCGCCCGCTGGTTCTCAGGAGGCCGCCATTATCGCGGCCTACGATACGGCCATCGCGGATCTGGCTGAGCACGGACCAACCGCTGCCGAATTGAAGCGTGTCAGCGCCAAGATGCGTTCGGATTGGTATGGACAACTGGAGATCCCAATCTCCCGCGCCTCGGCACTCTCTCATGCCGTGCTTTTCGACGGCAATGCCGACCAGGTCGGCGCAGTGCCAGACGAAATCGCGAGCGTAACCGCGGAAGAAGTCAAGACTTTCGCAGCGAAGTATCTGGTCAGGACGAATCGGACCATCATTTGGCGCGTGCCGGCACCCGAAAAAGGAGACCCGAAATGAAGAACTGTTTTGCATATGCGGGCTTGGTTGGGATTGTTCTCGCCCTGCCTATGCTGGCGGCAGAGAAAATCGCTCTGCCCAAAGACCTGCCGGCATATGGCGCACTCAGCCCCCTGAAAACTCCCGACGTCAAGCAATTCAAGCTCGACAACGGCCTGACAGTCTGGCTGGTGCCACAGGCTGGCTTTCCCAAAGTGGCGTTCACGATAGCGGTCCGCGGTGGATATACTGCCGATCCAAAGGACCACCCTGGTATGGCAGACGTCATTGCGGCGACGGTTAAACAGGGCACCTCCACTCGTAGCGCGAAGCAGCTGGCCGAGGACATTGCCGCAGCGGGTGGGGATCTAAGCGCGGACGCCGGCGCGGATTCCATCGCCATTACGACCAGCGTGCTCAGCTCGCATGCCGTGGCCGCGCTCCAGTTGCTGGCCGATATGATGCGCAACGCCGCATTCTCTGACCCCGAGGTTGCGATTGCAAAGAACAATCTGATCTCGGGAATCGAAGCCAACGAGGCGGATCCTTCATTCCTCGGACGCCGTGCGTTGTACCGCGTTATGTACGGCGATCACCCATACTCGATTATTTCTCCCACCAAAGATTCGGTTGCCAAGACGACAGCTGCCGAGTTGAAGCGGGAATACGCACGCCGTTTCCGCCCGGAACGCACTCTTTTGGTTCTCTCGGGCGATTTCGCCGAACAGGCCATCACCACGGCAATCCGCTCATCCTTCGGTCCGTGGAACGGCTCCGGAGAAGCAGGCGCCATCGACGACGAAAAGCCGAAGCAATCGTTGTCGCGGGCTATCGTGTATGTGCCGCGCGCGAACTCGGTTCAAACGGCCTTCTACATCGGCGCATACGGCCCTACTCGCAAAGATCCCGATTACGCGGCAGCTCGGGTCGCGAACGCTATATATGGCGGGATGTTCGGATCGCGGCTAATTACCAATATTCGCGAGGACAAGGGCTATACCTACTCACCGTATGCGCGCCTCGCGCCAAATCGTGAGGCTGGTCTACTGATTACTTCCGCCGACGTGCGAAACCCCGTCACCGGCGCGAGCTTTAACGAAATCGCTTATGAACTCAACCGTATGGCGACGACTGTGCCTGGGGAGGTCGAAGTCGAGAGCGCCAAGCGCTACATTCTCGGGTCGACGGCCATCAACCTTCAGTCGCGCGCTTCCGTGTCGTTGACTCTGGCGCGCCTTTGGATCGACTCGCTTCCGCCTGAGGAGATCGGCAACCAAACCCGGCAGGTAGAGAGCGTCAAACGCGAGGATGTTCAAACAGCCGGGCGTAAGTACTTCCCGGCGTGGCGAGCCACGGTCGTCGCGGTCGGTGAGGAGAAAGTGGTCAAAGACGAACTGGCGCCCTTCGGGCTGGAATTCCAGAAAGCACAATGACCCGTGCTCGAAATAAGGGTTTCGATGAATAGGATGCCCCATTCACGCCAGAAGCATTCCGGCACAGCAGGGTTCTGACTCTAGGACCGGCACGTATCATTGATCCTAATGCTCGAGCCTCAGGCCGTTCTGCAACTCGTCCTTCTGCTCCTCGCGCTGGTGCTGGTGCTGGGCGCATTAGCGAAACGCCTCCCCATTCCCTATCCCATCGCGCTGGTGCTCGGTGGGCTGGTGCTGGCTTTGATTCCGGGCCTGCCTGAAACCCACATCAATAAGGACGTGATCTTCACCGTAGTCCTGCCGCCGGTGATCTGGGCCGCGGCTTATGAAAGCGACCTCCGCCAGCTCCAGCGCAGCGCCGTTTCAATCGCTTGGCTTGCCGTCGGATTGGTCGTGGTAACCACGGTCGTGGTCGCATTGATAGCGCACTTCGCCATGCCCGAGATGCCCTGGGCCTCGGCGTTCATCCTGGGCTCCGTCGTGTCCTCTACGGACGCGGTGGCCGCCACCTCCGTGGCGCAGCGCCTTGGCATCCCACGCCGCCTAATCGCCATGCTCGAGGGTGAGAGCCTCCTCAACGACGCAAGTTCCCTAGTGCTCTATCACACCGCGGTGGTGGCAAGAATCACGGGCCAGTTCACCCCCGGCGCCGCCACCCTAGCGTTCTTCTACGATGCCATCGTCGGGGTCGCAATGGGCATCGGCGTGGCATACCTTGTGTGGGGGATCTCTCGCTTGACACGCGACAGCCTAAGCAGTGTGGCTCTGACTCTGCTCGCGGCTTACGTTTCGTGGATCCTGGGCGAGAGGGCTCACGCTTCGGCTGTCCTCTCATGCGTTGCCTGCGGCTTAACCATGCGGCGCCACTTCCTCACCAGCTCCACAGCCAGGACGCGCGTTAAGACCGCCGAAGTCTGGAACCTCTTCGTGTTTGTCCTGAACGGATTCATCTTCGTGTTATTGGGTCTGGAGTGGCCGCGGCTGGTGGTCGACCTACCGCCCGGAGGACTCCGCAGCATCGCCCTGCCAACGCTTCTGGTTTGCGTCACCGTAATCGTCGTCCGTCTGGCATGGACTCCCCTCGCGGTTTACGGAAACTT
>JBAUOG010001056.1:0-5382 GCA_049579625.1 Bryobacteraceae bacterium | reverse complement strand
CGATTGAGCTGAACCTGGCGACGAATGAGCTGAAAGAGCTGCAGGCCACGGTCGGCGCAAAAGAGCTAGAGCAATCGGCGACGCAAGAATCGTCGTACGCGATTGACCGGCAACTCACCGAGGCTCGGAAGCAGCTTGCCGATTTGCAGTTGGAAGCGGAGCGCACGCGAGGCCGCCTGGAGTACCAGGTTCGCCAGATTGAGCAGATCAGCCAACGGCTATCGGCCAGCGAAGTGGAAGGGCGCGAACTCGAACGGCAAGAGCAAGAAGGCCGGACGGAGCTAACGCAGCAGAGCGTTGAACTGTCCGCGCTGGAGGCCGAAAGGCAATCAGCTCGGGAATTACTGGACGCGAAGTCGCAAGAGCGGCAAGCTGCGCAGACCCGATTGACCGAGCGCGAGCAGAACTTGGAGGCAACGCGCCAACAAGTGATCCGCATGCTGGGCGAATCATCCGGCTTGAAGAATCGGATCACCCAGGCGGAAGCCCAACAGACTTCTTCGGACCGAGAGTCGAGCCGGGCCAAGGCGGAAGAGCAGCAGGCCGAACTGGATCTGACCCGTATCCATGGGGTGCGCGAACAACTCTCCGAGCGCTTGATGTTGCGGCAGAGTGAGTTGACGTCGGTGACCGATCAGCGCCGGACCGTGGAGCAGGAGCTGCAGTCAAAGCGATCCGCGCTGAACGAGACGCGGCACAGCGTGGAGCGGTTCCGGAGCGAGTACTCGCGCATCAAGGCGCGGCGTGATTCGCTGGCTGAAGTGCTCTCCCACCGTACCTACACGACGGAGACTGTCAAGCGGCTGTTTACGGCGATCGAGCACGACAAGGCGCATGGCTTGAAGCCGGTCGGCGTGTTGGCGGACTTCATTGAAGTCGACTCGCAGTTCGAAAAGGCAACCGAAGAGTTTCTGCACGAAGAGCTGGACTTCGTTGTGGTGCGGGATTGGGCGGACGCCGAACGCGGCATCGACTTGTTGCGTACCGACCTGGACGGCCGGGCGACGTTTTTGGTTGAGCAGCACGAGGCGCCTTCCGGTGATGGCGGATCTTCGAACAGGAAGCCGTCGGGCGAAGAACCGGGCATTGTTACGAGCCTCAGCGCCGCGTTGCGATTCACGAACGGCTTGAGTCACGCGCCTTTGGATCTGCTGCCTCGCGTGGCGAGTTGTTTCCTGACGACGGATCGGGCCGCGGCGCAACGGCTCGCGGCTGAATATCCCGAGTGTTCCTTCCTGGCTCCGGATGGCGTGAGCTATCAGGGCCATGCTGTCAGCGGCGGCAAGAAGACGGGCGCGGGCCCGCTCGCGCTAAAGCGGGAATTGCGCGAAGTTTCCGAGCTGGAACATCGCAAGCAAGAGGAACTGAATGCCGAACAATTGCAGCTGGCGGCGCTGGAGCGAGAAACGGCTTCGCTTGGCGAGCAATTGGAAGTATTGCGGACGAAGCAGCAGGCCGAAGAGAAAGACGTCCTGGCTCTCGATCATGAAAGCCGCAAGTTAGCCGAAGAGTTTCAACGGGTGAATACGCGCCTTTCGAGCGTGAAGCTGGAGCTGGAGCGAATTGTTCGCGACCGTGCCGGGATCGAAGAGCGGCTGGAACTGGACCGGGCACAACTGGAAGCGAAGGAAGCGGCGCGAGCCGAACAGGAAGAAGCCTTGGAGGCGGCGCGCGCGGAACTGCAGGGGCAACAGATTGAGTTGGCGCAGATTTCCGAGGAACATGCGACTCTGCGCGCCAACCTGGCCAGCTTCGAAGAACGTCACCGGGCTCTGACGGGGAACTGTGCCCGGCTCGAAGCAAGAATTCACGACCTGGAAAACCGCCGGACGAATCTGAGCCGCGAATCGGAGTTACTCGCCACCGAGCGAACGAATCTGGAAACAAATAATACGGAGCTTACCTCGACGGCGGAGCAACTGGCGGCTTCGGTACTGGAAGTGAGCGCCTTGGTTGAAGAACTCGCGCGGCAGGAGTCCGATGTGCGGGCTAAGCTGGCGATGGCCGAGGAAGAGCTCAAGGCGCTGCGAGCCGCGGTGCAGGCGGGACAAGACACCCGCTCCAACCTGCAAGTGACCATGGCGCGACTGGAATCGGATTTGAAACATCTCCAGGAAACGGCGCAGAACGAACTGGATACCACGCTCGCCGAGCTATCCGAAGGGATGGAAGTGGTTCCGGACGAAGCGGGACTTGCCGAGATCGACGCGAGGTATCAAGAGGTACGGCGAAAGATCGAAGCACTGGGTCCTGTGAATCCACAGGCGCTGGAAGAATTCGAAGAAGCGCAGCAGCGGCAGGAGTTCCTGAACGCACAACGGCAGGACTTACTCGATTCCATCCGCGACACGGAGAAGGCGATCCATGAGATAGAGGCCGAGTCGCAGAAGCGCTTTGGTGAGGCGTTTCACGCCATCAATGCCAACTTCAAGGCGATGTTCTCAAACCTGTTTGGCGGCGGTGTAGGCGAGATGCGGTTGACGGATGAAGAGAATCTGGCGGAGTCGGGCATCGACATTGTTGCCTCGCCTCCGGGAAAGAAGCTGCAGAACGTGCTGCTGCTTTCGGGCGGCGAAAAATCCCTGACCGCGATGGCGCTGCTGATGAGTATTTTCCAATACACGCCGAGTCCGTTCTGCATCCTGGACGAAGTGGATGCGCCGCTGGACGAGCCGAATATCGAGCGTTTGACGAAGCTGCTGCGCGCGATGTCGGAGCAGACCCAGTTCATCGTGATTACTCACGCCAAACGGACCATGGAGGCGGCACAATCGCTGTATGGCGTGACGATGCAGGAGCCTGGAGTATCAAAGCTTGTGTCGGTGAAGTTTAAGCCAGAGGCCGAAGTGGAGAAGAACCGAGCCGCTGTACAGGCTGCCGCAGCGGAAAAGCAGAAGCGGGTTTACGAGACGGTTGGCCTTTAGGGCGTAACGGAACAGCCCGTCCGGACCAGAGCCTTGATGAGCGGGATCCGTTAATTCCCGCCCATGAACAGCCGAGACGAGTCTGTCTCGGCTCAGCAGGCTAAGGCTGCGCCACGTCAAGTTTTCGGCCACGTCAAAACCCGGCTGCGGCCGGTTGCTCGGCCCCTGCCTCGCTGCCGCCTTCTTGCAGCAGCTTTAACAGGCCTGCGGACACTTCACCCAACAGCTTGCGGCGGCGATGGATGATCCGGACCGGCCGGAATAGATCGGCTGGGTTCAGCCGAATCGCCACCAATCGATTCTTTTCGATGTCCTCGCGCAGGGCGCGTGCCGGCAGAATGCTGATGCCCACATTGTGGGCGACCGCTTCCTTAATCATCTGCAGATTGTCGAAGTGCAGCACAACATCCACTGAAACGCCGCGGTCGCGCAAATAGCGGTCGACGTTCGCGCGGATTGGCAGGTCGTCATCGAAAGCGATGAACGGCTCGCCATTCAACTCCGCCGGGTCGGTCTTATAGTAGGCCGCCAGTCGATGGCCTGGGGAAACCGCAACGACCATTTCCTCTTCCAGCCAAGGCAGAGCAATGAGGTCGCGGGTGGACTCGGCGTAGCTGATCATTCCTAGATCGGCCCGGTCCTCCAGGACAGCCTCGACGATCTTTTCCGGACGGAGGTAGGAAACCTCCAGGCGAGCATCGGGGAAGCGCTTCCTAAACCGCTCCTCGACCAGGGACATTTCGGACAGGCCGACCGAGTAGATGGCGGCGACGCGTACGACCCCCGAGATCTCCTTCTTCAACTGATTCAGGTCGGTATCGAACTGTTCCCGTCGCCTGAGTACATCCCGACAGTATTCCAGGTAGAGTTTGCCCGCCTCGGTCAACTGGAGGGGGCGGGTGCTGCGATCGATGAGTGCAACACTCAATTGGCGCTCCAGTTCCCGCACCTGCTGGCTAGCGGCCGATTGACTGACTTCATTGAGAAGAGCAGCGCGACTAAAGCTGCGGTAGTGCGCGATATCTCTGAAAAGACGAAAGTTATCCATTCGTACGAAGGCTAGGATATCATAAGATAATCTAATTGTAAACCATCACAAATTCGATTTGACGAATACTGCAAAGGCGGTTACACTTGTAGACTATTCTGCTCCACGATCGAGGCTTTCGAAGTGTACCCAGTCGAACCTAATCAACTTCCACCCGCTCAGGGGCTGTATGATCCCCGCAACGAGCACGACGCCTGCGGCATCGGCTTCGTGGTCAACATCAATGGCGAGCGGTCCCACGATATTGTCCAAAAGGGTCTGCAAATCCTCCTGAACCTTCGTCACCGCGGCGCGTGTGGGTGCGATCCGGAGACGGGAGACGGCGCAGGCATACTGATCCAGATTCCTCACCAGTTCTTCGCTCGGGAATGCGCGGCGCTTGGGTTCCCGTTGCCAGGGGCCGGGGAGTATGGCGTTGCGATGTGTTTCCTGCCGGTGGAGTTGCAGCAGCGACTCACCTGCGAAGGATTGCTGGAGCGCATCACCCGTGAGGAGGGTCTGACGGTACTTGGCTGGAGGGACATGCCAGTGCAAGCCAACGCCATTGGCCGCGTGGCGCGGGCCTCTCAACCGTATATTGAGCAGTTTTTTGTGGCGAAGCCGAGCGGCCTCTCTCAGGACGACTTCGAGCGCCGGCTTTACATCGTGAAGAAGCGGATGGAGTCCGAGGTATGGAAGTCGGACCTGCGGGACAAGAATTTCTTTTATCTGCCGTCGTTCTCATCCCGCACGATCGTCTACAAGGGTTTGTTGCTGGCGAACCAGATCGGCGACTTCTACAAGGAGTTGCTGGATCCGGACACCACCAGCGCCATGTGCCTGGTTCACCAGCGATTCTCGACGAATACGTTTCCCACCTGGCAGCTAGCGCACCCTTTCCGGTACCTCTGCCACAACGGAGAAATCAACACGGTTCGCGGCAACGTGAACTGGATGAATGCGCGGCAGTACATTCTGTCGTCGCCGCTATTCCCTGACTTTAAGAAGCTGCTGCCGGTGATTCAAGAGAGCGGCAGTGACTCAGCTGCGCTTGACAACGCGGTGGAGTTGCTGACGCTGAGCGGCCGTTCGCTGCCGCACGTGATGGCGATGCTGATGCCCGAAGCATGGGATGCCGATGACACCATGCCGGACGAGAAGCGGGCTTTTTACGAGTACCACGCGTCACTGATGGAACCCTGGGACGGTCCCGCTGCGGTGGCGTTCACGGATGGGCGGGTGATCGGTGCGACGCTCGATCGAAACGGCCTGCGCCCGGCTCGCTACCTGGTGACGAAGGACGGGCTGCTGATCATGGCCTCGGAGAGCGGCGTTCTGCCGATCAAGCCCGAGAACATCGAAATGAAGGGGCGGTTGCAACCGGGGCGCATGCTGCTGGTGGACCTGGAGCAAGGCCGCATTGGTCCTGAT
>JBAUOG010001055.1:0-10519 GCA_049579625.1 Bryobacteraceae bacterium | reverse complement strand
AGCTCGCCGTGCGCGCTGTAGGCGTGTCCCCAAACGCGACAAAGCTCGTCAACCGCGGTTTCCTAAGGCCTCGCCCGATCAAGTATTTCTCAGAGCAAACGCGCGCGGCGGATTCCCAGCTTCCTGATTCATTAAACGCCTATACCCTATCACGGGTATAGACTTCTCTCAGCAAGCCGGACAAACTGCGGTTTAGAAGGAGTCCAAACCCCATGCAGCCATTGACCCGTCGAGGTTTCGTCTTAACCGCCGCCGCTGCCGCCCGAGTCCTGGGTGCGAACGATCGTGTTCGCGTCGGTTCCATCGGTTGTGGCGGACGCGGCCAGCACCTGATGCGCATGGCGAAGTTGGCCGGTGGCGCAGAGTTTGTCGCCGTTTGCGATGCCTGGGATGTGCGCCGGGGCGAAGCTGTCGCCTACCTGGAGAAGGAAATCCCGGGCCCCAAAATCGAGCAGTACAAGGACTACCGCAAGCTTCTGGAGCGGCACGACATCGATGCCGTGATCGTGGCATCAACTGATCACTGGCACTCTCGCATGACGGTCGACGCCCTACTCGCCGGCAAAGATGTCTTCTGCGAGAAGCCCATGACCTCACTGCCGGAGCAAGGACTGGATGTAGTCAAGGCCGTGCGTAGCACCGGAAAGTTGGTGCAAGTGGGCGTGCAGCAGCGCTCCATCGACCATTTCATCGAGGCCAAACAACGCTTCTTCGACAGTGGCATGATCGGCCCGGTGCATATGGTCCGGACCTATTGGAACGCCAACAGCGGCTATCTCACGCCCGTGCCGCCGGGCATGGAGACGAAACCGGAAGGGCTGGATTGGCAAGCCGTGCTCGGCTGGCTCCCGCAGCGGCCCTGGAATCCGAAAATGTATTTCAACCGTTTCGCCTACTGGGAGTTCTCCACCGGCGGCCAAACCGGTGGCCTGTTCGTGCACATGGTGGATGTCGTGCACTGGTATCTCGGTCTCACCAAGCCGATCTCCGCCGTGGCCCTGGGCGGTATCTACCAGTACAACGACGGTCGCGACACGGCCGACAATATCAACTTCATCCTGAACTACCCGCAACTGCTAAACGTCACTTTTGAGGCCACCATCACCGACATGATGCCGCGCGAATCGGCCGACATCATCTTCTACGGCGAGAAGGGGCGCCTGAATATCTTCCGCGGCGGCTATCGGTTCCTGCCGGAGGGCGGCGGCGAAGCGATTGTGGCCAAGGGCGGTCCGGAGCCGGCTCACATGAAGAACTTTCTGGATTGCGTTCGCTCCCGCAAACAACCCAACGCCAACGCCGTCGACGGCCACTACAGTGCTATGGCCTGCCACGTCGGCAACATCGCCTATCAGACCGGGCAACCGGTGACCTGGAAGCCGGAGTGGGATGTATGATCACGCCCGGAATCAACATGGAATTCATCCGCTGCGAGGACAAAAGCTTCGCGGCGGGCGTTGAACGCGCCGCGCAAATCGGTTACGAGTTCATCGAGCCCATGGTTCACAATGGCCGCGAATTGCTCAGCGAGGCGGGCTACTTCCATTCGGTTTCGATGGACGAAGACGCGCTGTGGATCAAAGATATCTGCGACGCCAACGGTGTGAAATGTTCCGGCCTGTCAGCGCATTGTCCCCTCATGCGGCCTGAGATTAGCGTGCCGTACCTCGAAAAGGCCATTCGCTTCGCGAAGGTGCTGGGTGCACCAGTGGTGAACACGGACGAAGGAATCCGGCCGTCGTGGCTAACGGAAGACGAGTGCTTTGAGGTGATGCGCTACACGCTGAAAACAGTGCTGCGCACGGCGGAGCGGCACGGCATCTACATCGGCATTGAACCGCACCAGTCCATCTCGAAGACCACGGCCGGGCTGGTGCGAATCGCCACTCTCGTGGATTCGCCTATGCTTCGCGTGAACTATGACACGGGCAACGCGTTTCTTGGCGGCGAAGACCCCTATGCGGGGCTTCAAGCCGTTCTGGATCGTGTGGTTCACGTTCACGCTAAAGACATCTCCATCAAGCAAGCCGAGACCGAAAAGGGGAAAGTGACAGGCACGCCCGTGGGATGCGCTTGCGGAGATGGCGTCATCGATTGGCACCGGGTAGTCAAGATTCTGCGCGGCGCGGGCTTCGACGGCGTGTTGTCGGTGGAGTGCGGCACGCCTCTCCAGGCGCAACGCTCTCTCGCTCATCTGAAAGATGTGTTGAGCTGTGGGTAGACTCTCCGGCGTTACGACGGGTCTGTGTGAGCACTGCAGCACGGAACCGCGCGCGTCAGCAAGCGGACCCAGGAAAGGCCTTCTTCGACGACGCCTTTCCTCCTGCCTCGCCCTGATCCTGCTGCTCGCCGCGACGGCAACCGCTCAGACCATCCCCGATCACTTCTTCTTTGAAGAAGGCAAGATCCGAGTCTTGATTCTCACCGGCCGCAATAATCACGATTGGCGCGTGACAACTCCTTACCTGCGCCGCGTCCTGGAACTCACCGGCAAGTTCGACGTCCGCGTTACCGAAGAGCCATCGGGGCTCACCGCCGAGACCCTGCAGCCCTATGATGTTTTGGTTGCCAATTACTGCGGTCCCCGCTGGAGCGCCCAAGCTGAAAAGGCCGTGGAGGAATTCGTGCGGGGTGGCAAGGGCTTAGTCATTGTGCATGCTGCCAGCTATCCGTTTGGAGATGCGGCCGTGCTCAGCGAGAACATGGGCCGCACCGGCGTGTACCAGCAACCCTGGACGCAATGGGGCGACATGGTGGGCGCGGTGTGGTCCGAAGCGGAACCCAAGACCGGCCATGCGCAGCGCCACGCCTATGAAGTCACCTGGCAGGATTCGCAACACCCCATTTCCCTGGGGCTGTCGTCATTTCTGATCAGTGACGAGCTCTATCACAACTTCCGCATGAAGCCGGGCGTACACGTCCTGGCCTCAGCGCTCGATTCCCCCAAAGCCGGCGGCAATGGCAAGGTCGAGCCGTTGCTTTGGACCAATTCCTACGGCAAGGGCCGTGTCTTCCAAACAGCGCTGGGACACGACCTCGACGCCATGCAGACACCTGGCTTCACGGTTACCTACGCCCGCGGCGTCGAATGGGCGGCGCGAAATGCGGTGACGCAGTCCACAAAAATCGACACCGATCCGAAAAACCCGGATGCCGTGCGCGTGCTGCTGGTTACCGGCGGGCACGATCACGACGCCATGTTCTACAACGTGCTCGACTCGCGCCGCGAAATCCGTGTGAACGTCGATCCTTACCCGCATGCGTTCTCCAACGACCTGCGCAAAAGCTATGATGTGTTGGTCCTGTACGACACCATTCAGCAGAGCCAACTGGCCGCGAACTCCCGCATGAATTTGAAAGACTTCGTCGAATCGGGCAAGGGCGTCGTGGTCCTTCACCATGCGATTGCTGATTTTCAGGATTGGGAGTGGTGGTGGAAGGATGTTGTGGGCGGCCGTTACGTGCTCAAAGCCGATCCACAGTCACCCGCCTCCTCGTATCTGCACGACGTAGAAGAGGTGGTAACGCCGCAACCGGGACACCCCATTTCTAAGGGCCTCCCGCAAATGCGCCTTTTCGACGAAACCTACAAACAGGTGTGGCACGCCCCGAACGTGACGGTGCTACTGACCACGGACCACCCGACCAGCGATCCGGATATCGCCTGGGTGAGCCCGTATCCAAAATCGCGAGTGGTTTTCATTCAGCCGGGACATGCACGTGGTACCTGCGAGATGCCCTGGTATCGGCAACTCGTGCAGCGCGCCGTGTTGTGGTCTGCCGGCCGCATCGATGCAAAGTAGGGAGCCGCTAACGTACCGGCTGAAGTATATAGTATAGGATATACTACCCATATGGCGCACCTGACAATCTACCTGAGCGATGACGTTGAGCGACAGGTTCGCAAAGCGGCCAAGGCTGCTAGGGTCAGCATTAGTAGGTGGGTGGCAGATCGAGTCACGAAGTCAGTGGACACATCCTGGCCTCCCGAGTTTCTGTCTCTCGCTGGAACCTTTCCGGACTTCCCCGAGGCCAGCGACCTGCGAAAAGGCTACGCAAAGGACGTTCCGCGCGAGAGTCTGTAATGACGCTGCTCGACACCAACGTAATGGTTCACTATCTCAAGGGCGATCCCGGGATTGCGAAGCGTATTCAGGACGCCTCGCGTGGCGAACTGGCGATCCCTGCGATCGTCGTTTACGAGTTGGAGTATGGGACACTCCGATCCAGATTCCCAGCCCGGCGGCGGCGTGAGTTGGAGGCGGGCATCGCGCAGATCCAGCACGTGCCCTTCGATTCCGCCGCAGCGTTGGCCGCTGCCGGCATCCGTTTCGAACTCGAGAAGCACGGCTTTTCAATCGGGCCCCTCGATCTGCTGATCGCCGGCACAGCCGTGAGTCGAGGAGCCGCCCTCGTGACAAACAACACCGCTGAATTCTCACGCGTTCCGGGCTTGCGAGTGCTGGATTGGAAATCCACGTAAATCCGGGAGAGACATCATCGATGATCCGCTGCGCCCGCCCCTCCTTGCCCTATGCGACCAAGGTCCTATAGCGGACGCCCCTGTCTGTCGGATACAAACATGTAAGCCCCGCGTTGGCCGAGTTGCGTCACAACGTAACCAGGTCAAGCCCCGGAGAAATAATATGCTGCCACGCGAATTCGAACTGAGCCAGGTATTCACATTCCTTTTTGTGATGATTGGTCCCATCAAGCTCTTAGCGCCCTTCGCCAAGTTAACCCACAACTCCGACAGTAGGTTCCGGTTTCAACTGGCCTTGCGCGCTGCACTATTCGGCGGCGCAGGGCTCCTGGTGGCCGCTATTATCGGTGTTTCAACCCTGGAGAAGTGGGGCGTTTCTCCCGGCGCTCTCATGATCGCAGCCGGCGTTACGTTCTTTATGGTTTCACTGCAGAACATCCTGCAAAGCTACAACCCACCCGATCCACCGCCCGCGCACGAGGCAACACTCCGTATGGCGATGATGCCTTTGGCCTTCCCGACCATCGTTCCGCCGTTCGGCATCGCAGCCGTGATCTTTTTGCTGGCCACAAGCGACAATGTGGATTACAAGCGGAATGTGTTGCTGGTCGCCGCTGCCGTGATGGTTATGAACTTCGTCGCGATGCTTCTTGCAAAGCCGATCATAAAATACGCGGCCTTCCCCCTCGCGCTCTTTGGTGCGGTGTTAGGGGTTCTGCAGGTCGCCCTAAGTATCTCCATCATCTTCTTCGGGCTGCGCCTGCTAGGTGTCCTTCCAGCCGTGCCTCGATAAATCAGAGCAAGACCTTCGACCCCGTCAGGCAACCTCGACGCCGATTCGGCCCGCCTCTCGCAGACGCTCCACGAGTTTCACCAGGTCCGCGACGGAATTGGCACGCAGCTTCCGGGTCACGCTACCCCTGTGGAACTTAATCGTCTTCTCCGTCGTGCCGAGTTCACCGGCTATCTGTTTGTTGAGCAGTCCTTGAGATACCAGCAGGCAGACTTGCTTTTCTCTAGCCGTCAGGGAATGGAATGCCGCCCAATCCTTGTCGATCAGATCGCTCTCCGCGATGAGTTGTCGGGATCGGCGAATTGCCTCGCGAACCGCTTCGATCAGAGCCAGATCCTCGAACGGCTTGGTGAGAAAGTCGATCGCTCCAGCCTTCATCGCTTTCACTGAAGCGGGGATATCTCCCTTGCCACTGACGAAAATCACCACCAGGTTCTTCCTGCATGATGCAAGCGTCTCCTGTAACTGCAGGCCGTTCATTTTGGGCATCGATAGGTCCAGGATCAGGCAACCCGGGCCCGGCTCGGGAAGCCTGTTCAGGAAATCCAACCCCGATTCATACGTCTTGACGTTGAGATCGCACGAGCGCAGAAGTCTCGACATGGCATTGCGCAACTGGGGGTCGTCGTCGACGACATGGACGAGTGCCTCATCCATTCAGTGCGGGCCTCCACTAGCTGGCTGTTTTCGAGTGGATGTCAATTTCTAATGTACGATGAATCGCGTCGATCAGATCGTCTTCTTCAAATGGCTTCGCAAGGCACGGACGCCCCTTCAACTGACGCTGCCATTCGTGAGAGCTGATCTCCGGATGCGCTGTGATGAAGATGATCGGTAGGCGCACGCCCAGTGATTCCAGGCGATCGCGCGTTTCGAAGCCATCGATGCCGGACAGTTGGATGTCCAGAATCAAGCAGTCCGCATCTCCAATTTCAGGGGCGCTGAGTGCCATTTCGCCGGACTCAAACGCGGTGCAAACAAAACCGTGTGACCGCGCCAATCGGCTGATTCCACTGCGGACAGACGCATCATCGTCAACCACGGCGACTCGAATTGCGCGAAGGTCAGAGAGCGGCGCGATGGGGAGCATTTATATAATGTTGGGCTAGGTGTAAGTTCCACCCAACGGAGTACCTGTGATTACCGTGTCAGGCACTAGAGTATCGGGCGGTAGTCTCATGTCGCAACTGGACCTTGGGCCTAGGTGTTTTCCCTCGTGGTTGCTGTTGGCGCTGCTGTTGCTGTGTCCGCAGGCTTTATCGCCCGCCCCCGCCGAGCCGAAGCACGTCCTGGTGCTGGTTCCGGCCGAAGGCCCCACGCCCGCCTACATCGACCTCATCAAGGGGCTCGAAACCGGGCTGAGGAACTCCTATCCAACCCGGGTTTCGCTCTCGGTGGAATTTATTCGGCCTACCCCACCGGTTGGCGCCGATTACCAGGAGCGCCTTTACGAGTGGATCGCCTATAAGTACCGCAACCAGCATTTCGACGCCATCTGCCCTCTGCGGCCAGAGGGGCTGGCTCTGGCCGAAAAACTCCGTGGGCAATTGTGGCCGTCCGTTCCAGCCGTTTTCGGCATGCTCAAAAACGAGTATCGGCCCGAGTTTGGCCCGCGGCCCGGCGTGACCGGTACAGTGCAGGATTTTGGCGACGAAGTATCCGTTCGCGCGGCACTCCTGCTCCTGCCGGAAACCAAGCACGTCGCGCTCGTAGGTGGTCCAGCGCCAATTGATCGCGCTTTGCATCAAGTGACTATTGGCCTCATCCATCGAGCCAGCCCCGCCATTGACATCATTCCAATCATCGGATTGACGGTTGGGGAGACGGCCGACCGCCTGAGCCATTTGCCCGAACAGACGATCATCTATTTGGGCTCATTCTCCTACGACGCAGCGGGCCACAACATTACCACGGCGGAACTGACGCAAGCCTTTACTCAGAAGGCAAGCGCCCCCCTGTTCAATAGCTTTACTGCCTCTTTCGGGTGGGGCGCGGTAGGAGGTCCCATGACCAGCGTTGAGCACGGGGGCGAGGAAATCGGAAAACTGTTGGGCCGTGTGCTGAGCGGAGCACCCCCCGAGAGTATGCCGATCGCGACCAGCACTCATGTCCTGGAGGCCGATTGGCGTCAACTGAAGAAATGGGGAATCCCGGAAAGCCGCCTCCCCCCGGGTACTGTGGTCCGCTTCCGAAAGCTGAGTGCGTGGGAAGAGTTCCGCGGGCCCATCCTCACAGTGGCCGGAGCCATCCTATTGCAGGCCTTGGTCATCGGATTCCTCCTTTTGGAGCGTCGCAGACGCGGTCGCTCAGATCGGGCGGCGAGCGCGAGCGAGGAACTCAGCCGCGCCATCCTGTCATCGCTCAGTGCCCGGATCGCTATCCTCGATCGCCACGGCGCAATCATCCGCGTCAGCGATAACTGGGCCACCTCGAAAAGGGCGGATCATCGGTTTCCTCAAGCAGCCCTTGGTGCAAATTACTTGGACAGTTGGCATGCTTGGGGGCAAGCGCCGGAAGCAGCACCGGGTGTTACCGCCGCAGTCTCGTCGGTGCTGGAAGGGCACGACAGGACGAGAGTGGCAGACTACCCAATTCGCATTGGCGACCACGATTATTGGAAAGAGGTTCGCGTCGAGCGCCTGGACCGGCCCGAAGGTGGCGCGGTCGTGACTCACGTCGATATTACGCCGCAGAAGCAGTCCGAACTCGGCCGGCGCAGAGCCCTCGAAGAGCTTCATCACATGAACCGCGTCGCCAGCATGGGTCAACTGGCCGGATCGCTCGCTCACGAATTGGCCCAGCCCCTGGCCTCAATATTGAGCAACGCGCAAGCTGCGGCTCGCTTTGCGGATCGCCCTCAGCCTGACTTGGGGGAGATTCGCGAAGCCCTGAAAGAGATTGCCGACGACGACCGCAGAGCCCGTTCCATCATCGACCGCATGCGAACGATTCTGAAGAAGCAGGCCATCCCGATTCACGCGCTCGACTTGAACCGAACCGTCGAAGAGGTTGGGCATCTGGCCAGAAACATCCTACTCATGCGCAGAATCCAAATTCGGCTCGACCTTGCAAGTGGTGGTGTCGTCGTCAACGGCGACGAAGTCTCACTGCAGCAAGTGCTACTGAACCTCATCAATAACGGTATGGACGCCGTTCAAGATCTGCGGTCGGACAGCCGGCTGCTGACGGTCACTACCGCCGCCCGAAACGGAGCCGGCGAGATTTTGGTGGAGGACAACGGCCCCGGGATACCCGAGCTAATCAAAGATCGATTGTTTGACTCGTTTTTCACAACTAGGCGCGAGGGCTTGGGCATGGGCCTTTCCATCTGCCGTTCCATCATCGAATCTCTGGGCGGACATATCAGCGCGGAGAACCGTGACGAAGGCGGAGCCCGCTTCCGGATATCTCTGCCACTGGCACATGCGGCAAACACCCCCGAGGCACCCGCCGCCGCTACGGCCCCGGCCTAGCTCGATCCTGGAATGGCGGAGAGAGTGGGATTCGGAATGACCTCTCGCATTGAGAATAGGCAACTTATTGATTTTGCAATACGCTCAACCATCAGCTTTCGCACGTTTGCCGACTTTGAGGGACGTATTGAGTACGCAGGCACTTCATCGGTCCGGCGGAGAGCGAGACAAAATCGCGTGGTCAAAGGACACGATTTATCTCTTGAACTCGTTCTTCACGGGACGATATAAACCAATGAGAAAGACAATGAGGAGTGCAATGCGAAAAGCGTTGAACTCTATTGCGAGGAAGGGATCGGAAGCGAAATCATGCACGCCACCTCCGTTACCTGACCGAACAACCAAGTCGGTCGGCTTCCAGCTCTGATTTTAGGGGAGGAGCCGGTCACTCTACCGTTATTTGGCGCGAGCGCCATGGGAACACAGTACCATATTGGAGGTATGCCCCAGCGCCCAAATCCCTGCCCACGATGCGGGACGAACACGCGGGCGGTTGCGAGGATAGTTCGCCCCCGCATTGGTGCGCCCGGTCACAAGTATTGGTTCTGCGTCGTTCACACGTCCGAAAATCTCGGTCGTTACGCAAATCCTCCCGCGAAACGCTTCCTAGGCAGACCCTCACGTCGCTCCGCGTCATACGGAACCGTTAGGCCAGCGGTCACAACTAAGAGACCATATAAACGAAGACTAAAACGTATCGGGAAATATAGAAATCCCAAGAGACGTTGAACGGAGGTCAGGCGGCCTCCTCGAAGCTGACGGAGTTGAAGTGGGAACAGTACAAACTGCTCTCTGAAAACTTGGGCTACGTTTAGCTGAAGTAGTTTTTATGTCGCTCCAGTTCGTGAAACGGACAGCGCGATCGTCAATGTACGCGATCGCAGTGGCCTGCGTGAGGAAATGAGACACGGCCCCAAGGGGACAGTTGCCGTCCGCTGAAAATTTGTTGGCGAACGGGTGGTTTCCGGTTGAGGATGAGCGAGGCAGAGGAAGCGGCGGCGGGCTCTGCTGAAGAGCAACCCGCCAGGGAATACTCTGCTGGAAACTCATCCTGATGAGTCGCGGGAGAACGGTCCTATCTGTTCTCCCGTTTCAGTCTAGCTCGGCGCATCGGGCCGTGGGGCATCAGGATAGATTTCCTCATGCCTTGGAAAACTTAACGCCGCCGGCCATGAAGCGTCGTTGCCGCCGGCCGCCGCTGACCTGGCCTCGAACTCTTCCGGCGTTAGATACTTCAACGCCGAATGGAGCTTCGGGGACAGTCCGCAATGTTTCTAAGAGAGAAACCCCACTCAGTTCATACTATCGCTGTGATGGCACGTCTTTCGCGGGTAATTGCGATTGGAGTTCCGGACCACACATCACGCAGCGCGGCACGGATAGCCAGCGGGTCTTTTGCACCGACGCGGATCGGGAGGTTTATCTAAGTCTGCTAGGAGTCTCTGCACAGTTAGGCTCGTCTGCGTATCGTCGCCCTACTGCGGCACATAAACTATAAAAATAGAAAATCAACGACCGAAGTGCACCAGAACTTCGTCGCTTCCTGTGTCTCAGCAAAGGGGTGCAGTACAGTGTCTCAAAACTTGACACGTTGCAACAGACTATCCCCGAAAGGACCAGGGTATGTGAGGTTTCCACGTTAGTCGTTGGAGCCCGGTTCCACGGCCGTGTCCTCGTGAACCCTGATCCGTCCGGGCTCGACAATCCAAAGCCGGCCGGCGATCGACTCGACCCGGAGCATTTGTATCAGATCGCCGGCCAATTTCTCTA
>JBAUOG010001054.1:0-3726 GCA_049579625.1 Bryobacteraceae bacterium | reverse complement strand
CGACCCGGGCATCCGTTTCATGGATACAGACATGCGAGACAGCAGACTACAGGCGGCCGTACCCCCCAACAGGGACCCTCGGCGGTCCGCCTGCATCTGCTGAAGCCGGATCTTATCAATGCAGGTCAGTTCAGCGTCGAACGTCGACGGTTCCTGGGCAACGGGAGCGACGCGGGTATCGATGGAGCATAGGAAGCTCTTGCTCGACCTGTACGATCGCGAGCAGGTACCGCTCCGCCGTTACCTCATGTTTCTCGGTGTGAGACCGGAGGCTGGGGAAGAGTTTGTCCAGGAAGCATTCCTGAGGCTGCACCAGCATTTGCAGTCCGGAGGTGAGCGAACAAACCTGCGCGGTTGGCTCTATAGGGTGGTGCACAACCTGGCGGTGAGTGAGATGCAGGCGGCGCGGAACCGCTGGACAGAAGCGATTGACGAAACGGAAGCAGCCGGCCAGATCGCGGACCGGAGGGAAAGCCCTGAAGAGCTCCTTCGAGCCCGTCAGCAGCAGCAAACACTGGAGTCTGCTCTTAAGAGGCTGCCCGAACCACAGCGGCGCTGCCTTGTACTGCGGTCGCAAGGGTTGAAGTACCGCGAGATTGCCGAGGTACTGGGGCTCCCGATTTCGACTGTGGGTGAGCAGATACAGCGAGGAATTAATCAGATAAAGGAGAGCTTATGACGCACGCCGTTCACCTCTCTGAGGACCTTATCGGACGTGTGGTTGATGACGAGTTGACGCCCACTGAGCGCCTCTTTGTCGAGCGGCACTTGGCGAAGTGCGCAGCGTGCCGCCAGAAGCGGCGCGAATGGGCTGAGGTCGCCGAGCGTGTGCAGGATTTGGTGCTGGAGCAGGAGCCGTTCGTTCCGGCAAACGCACGACAGCGGTTAGTGAGCGCTTTGGAGCAACGAGAGCCAGCGCAAGTCGTGCCTATCAGGCCAGACGCGCCCGCCTGGTGGAAGTGGGGTGCGGTTGCCGCCGTCGCTGCATCGCTCGCGTTCATGCTATCCCTGCCGCCGGTGAGGACGCACGTGAGTGAACTATTGAACCCCGGGAGCAGGGTGCAGATGGCTGCCGCAAGCGGAGCAAGCCAGCCAGGCGCGGAGGAGACGGAGCGGAGCTTTATTCCGTTGCCATACTCCGGGGTCGAGCTGGCTGAGGGCCAGGAAGAAATTGTCAGGGTTCAGCTGCCGGCTTCGGCATTAGCCAACCAGGGGATCATTCTGCCCGGCGCTTATGCGGAAAACAGCTTGGTAGATGCGGACCTGCTGCTAGGACTCGATGGGCAGCCGCAGGGGATTCGGCTGGTCAATGCGGATGAGATTGTGAATTATTGAAGTTTACAAGGACAAATACGATGAAATCAATTTACGTTGGAGCACTGGTTGGGTTGTTTGCTTTAGGGGCGGTGGCACAAGGGCCTCATGGCCGCTTTGGGCCGGGAGCAGGTTTTGGCGGAGGGCCATTTGGCGGCCCGCACGGTCCGGTAGTGACGGGAGCGCCCTTCTCGGCAACGCTGCAGACGACAACAACGCAAACGCTGCCGGACGGAAACACCATCAACAATTCGAGTACGAGCCAGTTTGCGCGAGACGCTCAGGGACGCACGTGGACGCAGCACACCGTGAATCGCTTGGGCCCCTGGTCATCGAGTTCTGGCCCCAAGATTATGATCTTCATCACCGATCCAGTGGCGGGTTTCGCGTACACGCTTGACCCCTCCACGAATACGGCGATCCAGCGTGCGCTGTCCACGGGACAAGGTCATGGGCAAGGCAAAGGCCCGCGTAACGGCACCAACGAAGCCAACGTTCAAAAGACGCCTCTGACCGCTCCCGATCCGAGCCTGAACCTGCCGGTCGGCTTAAACCTCACCGGGACCCTGACCACCCACACCATTCCTGCGAACACAGTGGGCAATGCCCAGCCGATTGTCGATACCACCGAAAGCTGGTATTCGGCGATCCTGCAGACCGTGATCTACCGCAAACACACAGACCCGCGCTCCGGAACGCTGGTGTTCCAGATGACGAATATTCAGCAAGTCGCTCCGCAGGCTTCGCTCTTCACAGTGCCGAGCACCTACACAATTAAGACCGCCCCAGCGCGACCGGCGCTCAGTGTAAACCAATAACATCCGCGTAGAGGGGAGAAGCAGCAACAACTGTTACGTCGGCGCGCTGCCTCCTCCCCGCAGTTACCAAACCAGCCTCATAAAACACCCAAGTGCCTTTAAAGCCCATTGGGGACGCTGCGGGCTGGAGTCTCGCTTACTTCCCGTGTCCGCCGAGCGCCGGCTTAGCACGTCCCAACGCGACAAGGCCCTCAGGGTGTTTCGGAGCAACCGCCGGCATCTGTCCGCGTGAAAACTCCAGCACAGATCTCAGCATGAGCGCCGGAGTGCACACCCGCAATGGTGAAAAAGGTTGCGGCATGTTCATCCAAACGGCGCGCCCCTCAGCTCATCGGGGACACCCCGGACTGATGTCATGCTCACAAGCGTACGCTGAACTGCTCGCCATCGTCCCTATTTCCCGTCCTCCAGCACCACCACTGCAAAGGCCATCTCCGCCGTGTGCGTCAAGGACAGCGAGATCCGCCGCGCACCCAGCCGATCGGCAGTCTGTTTTGCGACCCCACTCAGAATCAGCGTGGGACGGCCCGAAGGCTCGTTAACGACCTCGAAGTCCTTCCAGCTGATTCCGTGCCGGAGGCCCGTCCCAATCGCCTTCATCCCCGCTTCCTTGGCAGCGAAGCGTGCCGCGAAGCGCTCAGCCGCATTCGCCTTTCGCGATGAGTAGGCGCGCTCCCGCTCGGTGTAAATCCGGTGGAGAAACCGGTCACCGTAGTTTTCTATGCTGCGCCGAATTCGCGGTACTTCTGCTAAGTCCGTGCCAATGCCGATGATCACGCTTCTCATGATGCCTTAAGCGCGCAGTGAGTCGCACCTCAAGCGGCAAAGTAACCACAATGAGGAGATTTCACGCTCTCCATACACCCTGGGTCTGGAAACGCAGTTTCTCGTTGCTCAGTCCGAACTGTTTACGCTTGAGCTTTGCCTTTGCGGAAGGCGGCCCAGCGCCGCTTTTGTGCCGCCGCGATTCGCTTCCGGGCTTCCTCGCTCAAGGTTCTCTTCGGGCCAGGCGCTGCGGCCTGCCCTGCCGACGCCGGAGACTTTGGCGGCCGTCCCACTCGGCGGCCTAAAAGCGCACGCACTTGCGATATCTGTTCATCCAGTCGCTGCTTTTGAAGTTCCAGACCCTGGAGCGCAGCTTCCAGAATCTCCCTGCTCGGGCTTTGAGAATTTGCCATATGCTTTTATCAGTAACACACTCGCTACTTAATATTCTCCTGTCTGTCCTTAGACTCAATTTCACAGCATATCGTAACAGGCCCATCATTTACTAATTCCACTTCCATTTGCGCCTGGAATACGCCCGTTTCCACCGGAACCTTACAATTCTTCTTGCATGCGCCGACCACGTAGTCGTAGAGCCTTTGTGCCAGCTCGGGCGGCGCTGCCTCTGAATACGAGGGCCGGTTTCCCTTCCTGGTGTCTCCGTAAAGGGTGAACTGAGATACCAATAGCAGCGCACCGCCTGCCTCCAGAACGTTCCGATTCATCTTGCCTGTTTCATCGTCAAATATACGCAGGTTGGCGATTTTTTTGACTATCCAATCCGCCTCTTGGATGCCATCTAAGCGGTGTATTCCGAGCAGTACCAGCA
>JBAUOG010001053.1:0-2261 GCA_049579625.1 Bryobacteraceae bacterium | reverse complement strand
GTCAGAGTAAGCCCAGTAGAAGCGCTCCAGCATCTCGGGCGGCATGGTGAGATCGGCGTCAAGGATGGTCAGCAAGGGTTCGCTCGCCTTAGAGAACCCCAGCCTCACCGCATCTGCCTTCCCCTTGCCGGTCTGCTGAAAGGCCTGTATGCGGAACCGATCCTTGTATTCCTGTGTTACCCGCTGAATCTCTTCCCAGGTCCCATCGCTCGAGTGGCCTTCCACGAAGATGATCTCAATCGGCCCCGGGAATTGCTCCAACCTCTTCAGGGCATTCTCGATGTTCCCTCGCTCGTTACGCGCCGGGATTACGCAAGAAAGACCCTCGGGTGAACTGGCGATACGCGGGCGAAGCACGACCAGCGAGGTCAGGGCAAACCAACGCAACAGCGGAACCAGCGGCAGCGTCCGGTTGATCAGGTCTCCCAAGCCCAGGAGCCTCCATGGGATGTAAGCTAACTGCCGTTCGCGAATGAGCTCGAATCCGGACACCTCTGCGAGATTCTCAATGTCAACTTGTGTCAGGAACGTGGAAGGAAGCTCGCCGGTCCGGATGTTCAGCTGGTTGGCGATCTTGTAGAGCCACCGAAGGTAGGGGCTGTAGAGAATGACTAGAAGCCGGGAGGTACGCGACAGCCGGGGCTTTAGCTGCGTCAGAAGCCCCTGGATGTCGAAATGATGGTTAAAGGTTCCGTTGACCAGGATTGCTGTACGCTGGTTCCGCTCGCCGCTGAGATCCGGAAACTCCTGGTCCCACGAAACCACCTGCTTCAACGGGTTCTGCGCGGCGTCGAGCAGACTTCCGTCATCCTCCTCACGCGGCAGCCACTGAATCAAGCGGTCATAGTACTTCGTGACGGCGCTGAGTTCCCGGGCCAGCAGCTGCGTAACGTATTTCCTCCAGCGTCCGGCCGGAGGTCGGGCCGAGTTTCTGGCTGTGGCTCCGTCGTTTCCTGGGGGTGGCTCCATGTCGTTTAAGGGATGGTGAGGTTCGCGCTCCGCGACGAAAGGTCTTGCCGGCAAAAGTGCGCCACTGTTTCTGGACCGGCGAGAGACAGGTAGACACTCGCAGAGCCATGTTAGCATTCGGCCGCGTTTTCGGCCTCCAGTGGGAGCCCTTTGCACCCTCCGTCGCGAACTCTATTGCACGAGGTAAGGAAGCGGAATCGTTCCCGGGTGACCCTTTGAGGGTAGGACGACATGAACAATGGCGATCTTCCCGTCACTAGTGTCGGAAGGTTGCCAGGAAATCTCCACGCCTGCTTTCATCGCCAGTTCTCTAATCGCGTAGAACGCATCAAAGGAGTCGGGATTCACCAGCAGCAGAATGTACTCGCGGTTGGGGTGCAGCGTTGTCAGGAACTTCCCGAACAAACTGGCTGGCTTGCTGGCTTCGTCAATCGTTTCGCCCCGCCGGCTTCGCGTCGCTGAATAGTTAGCGCGCTTGAATGTGGAGAAGTTAAAGAAGTCTCGGGTGACGGGCGCAATTTGGTTATGAATAAGCTCCACAGGCACGGGCACCTTGTTCCTGGGTGCTGATGATTGCGAAAGTTGCGAGTTCTCGCCGAGCTGCTGCGGTACGGGCGCTTTGGCGCGGGCAAGGTCGGCTTGCAGGAGTTCGACCTCTTCGCGACGTTGGTCCACGACTGCGGACAACTGGTCTGTTTCCGCTGCCTCGGGAATGGTCGGGCGGCTTGGCCCGAGAGCGGCCCGCTTTGCTTCCAGTGATGCAATCTCGGTGCGCAAGGCCTCTATCTGCGTCTGAATCGCTTCCAGGACGGCGTTCGAAGCCTCCAAGGCGGCCAGGCGTGACCGGGCATCGGTTTCGGCCACATCAAGCTCCCGGCGAAGCCTCCCGATGTCACGCGCGGGTGGCTCAGCGAACTTTGCAGGAGCGTAGAGCGGTTCCACGCGCTGTGGTGCGATTGCAGGCGCCGGCGCTGGTGAGGCTCTTGCAAACACGGGTCTGCTGCGCACGGGCCCAATGAGCCATGCCGCTGCTCCAACTATCGCCACGCCAAACAGCACAAGGGGGGCAGCGGACGAAGTTGGTTTGAGGCGGATTCTCATCGCGCTACTTTGCACTCGCCAGCATCGGTTCAAAGCCGATTACCCTACCAGACTCAATGGCGATGTCTCGCGCCCGATTGAAGCTATCGAAGCCGTTGGGCCGGACCAGGAAGTACACGCCTTGCGTTCTTGCAAGTGCGGCCAACACCCCGTTGTTCAAGTCCCTGGAAGCGATGTGGGTTAGCTGCGGC
>JBAUOG010001052.1:0-1626 GCA_049579625.1 Bryobacteraceae bacterium | reverse complement strand
GATGATAACTATGCGCCCGCCTATCTTGGACTTGCCCGTCTCGCCGCGGAGCGCTACGACGAAAGCGCTGTGAGATACGCGTCGCTCGCGCTGTCCCATGACCCGAAGTACGTCGAGGCCCAGGAATTGATCGCGTATCTTGCGCTGGAAGACGACGATCCGAAGCGGGCCGCGACTGGGGCTCAGGCGGCGTTGGCCCTCTCCAACGAGGCTCTTGATGGGATGGCCGTCCTCGCCTCTATTGATTGGCTTAACCAGAAATCCGATTCCGAATGGATGGGACGAATCCTCAAGATCAATCCAGTTTATGGCGAAGCCTACTCCATCGGCGCCCACTTCCTGGTCATCAATCGACGCTATGACGAAGCCATCAACTTGTACCGTAAAGCGCTCGATCTTAACCCTCGTCTTTGGGATGCCCGTTCCGAGTTGGGTTTGAATCTGATGCGTATCGCGCACAATGACGAGGCCCTGGAACAGCTTCGGCAGAGCTACCAGGCGGGATATCGCAATGCTGAAACTGTCAACTGCCTCGCTTTTTTGGACTCGCTCAAAGACTACCAATCGTTTCACACCCCGACGACGCTCGTCGTCCTCCACAAGCAGGAGGCGGCGCTGCTGAGACCGTATCTGGAACCGGAACTCGAACGCGCCGTCGCGACCTACCAACAGAAGTACAAGTACAAGCTGCCTGGGATTGTCCGGTTCGAAGCTTATCCGAATCACGAGGATTTCATCGTCCGCACTCTGGGTTTGCCGGGGCAGGGAAGTCTGCTTGGCGTTACGTTTGAGCAAGTTGTCGCGATGGATAGCCCGTCGGCACGCGAGCCCGGTTCGTTCAACTGGGGCAGCACGCTGTGGCACGAACTAAGCCATGTCTATGTGCTTTCCATGACGCACGATCTGGTACCGCGTTGGTTCACGGAGGGCTTGTCGGTGCACGAAGAAGCGGCCGTTGAGCCCGATTGGGGCAATCGTCTGTCGCCCGACATTGTCGCCGTGCTGGCCGGTACATCGAAAGAGATGCACCTTCTCCCTGTACTGGCACTCGATCGCGGCTTCGTGCGTCCGACGTTTCCATCGCAGGTGTCCGTGTCCTACTACGAGGCCGGAAAGATCTGCGACTTCATCGTTCAGAAATGGGGCAACGACGCCGTCCTTGGCATGATCCATTCCTACGCTGAAAAGAAAGATACTGCCGAAGCGATTCGCGACAACCTGCACGAGTCGCCTGAGGCGTTCGACAAAGAATTCAGAGCGTGGCTGAACCAGCAAACGGCCGGCGTTGTCCAGCACTACGACGAATGGAAGAAGGGCATGACGGAGGCGATGACCAGTCTCAAGGCGGGCAAAACCGAGGAAGCGATCCGCCAAGGCCTGGCAATTCGCGACTTATATCCCGACTATGTCGAGCATCATAGCGTCTACGAGTTGTTGGCCGACGCTTATTCCACCAAGGGTGACAAGCAAGCCGCCATGGTCCAATTGGAAAAATACAGCGATACGGGTGGCCGAAATGTCACTTCGCTGAAGACGCTTGCGACGCTGCAGGAAGCTGCGGGACAGGCCAAAAAGGCGATGGTGACGCTCGGCCGGATTAATTACATCTACCCCGAGGACGTACAG
>JBAUOG010001051.1:0-2218 GCA_049579625.1 Bryobacteraceae bacterium | reverse complement strand
ATACTGCGCGGCTGCTTCCAGAGTCGGCAAACCTTTGTCCACCAGGTAGAAGCCGACGTGAGTGCGACGGATCGCAGCGCGCGATCCATCGGAAACGGCGGCGGCCTGTTTGGCGAACTCGATGGCAGCGGCAGCAATTTCGTGTTCGGCGAGCGCGCTGTATTTGGCCAGGTTGCCAATGACGGTGCGATAGTTTTCGCGGCTCTCAAAATCCATTCGCGCGAACGTCGCAGCCGGATCGCTAATCAAGATGCGGTTGGTGACGCTGGCCGCTTCAAAAAGCTCTTTCCAGCTCGTCTCCGCAATGAGACGGAGACTCGTGATGACACCCGGCCACTCGGAGGCCGCGGAGTCCGTGATGCGGTTAATCAACTCCAGTTGGAGAGCTGGTCTCAAGCCCCAACCCTCGGCCATGCTGAGGATCGAGACCTGCTGAAAACCTCCCAGGAAAGCCAGGAAGCTGTCGTCCCGGTAGCCATTGCCGGTTTGCCGGAGATACTCGCGTGCGATCAAGCTGGTGCGGAGCGTTTGGTTACCAGATTCGTCAGTGACGACCGGGAGGGACGGATCGAGGACGAATTCACGAGTTTGCTGTTCTGAAGCGTAGACGAGCCGGGCGTTGTCAAGAAGCCACTTGATGTACTGCTGCTGTTCGTCGCTCCGACCGGCGGCCGCCGCTTTCGCAATGGCCGCCCGCAGCGCTTTGCGCCGTGCCTTGATGGAGGGCGACTGGGTCTTCTGGTTGCCTTTGGTGGTTACGGAGCGGATGGACTGCGCCAGGCGATGGCCTGCATCGCGAAAGCGAGCAAGGTCATCTTTCTCACCGGCTTCCAGCGAGGGGGTAACGGGAATGGAATCGTTGGTCATCGGTAACTCGCGGCTTGTAGTTCAAACATCGCGGCGTAACGCGCGCCCAAGGCGATCAGTTGCTGATGGCTGCCCTGCTCGACGATCCTGCCGTTTTCGAGAACAATGATCTGGTCGGCCATGCGCACGGTAGAGAACCGGTGAGAGATCAGCAACGCCATCTTGCCCTGGGTCAATTCGGCAAAACGTTGAAAGACTTCAAACTCGGAGCGCGCATCGAGCGAGGCCGTCGGTTCATCGAGAATGAGCAATTGAGCATCGCGAAGGTAGGCGCGGGCCAGCGCAAACTTCTGCCACTCTCCCCCCGAGAGGTCAACCCCGCCGCTGAAACGGCGTCCTAGTAGCTGTTCGTATCCAAGCGGCAGCTTCGTGATGACTTCGTCGGCCAGGCTCTTGTGAGCCGCTTCGCGGATGGCATCATCCTGAGCGGCGTCGATGCGCGCGACAGCAATATTTTGACGGGCGCTCATTTCATAGCGCATGAAATCCTGGAAGATGACGCCGATCTCGCTGTGCAGATCCTCAATGTTGTATTCCCGAAGGTCGATGCCGTCGAGGAGGATACGACCTTCAGTGGGGTCGTATAGACGCGTGAGCAGCTTGACGATTGTGGTTTTTCCCTGGCCGTTCTCGCCGATGAGGGCGATCCGTTCGTTTCTATCGATCCGAAGGTTGAGCCCGTCGAGCACGCGGCGTTCGGAACCTGGATAGGAGAACGAAACGTTCTCAAACACAAAGCCTTCGCGGATGGGGCGCGGCGCGGGCAGAGCATCTTTCTTGGAGCAAAGCTTAGGCGTGACCTGGAAGAAGTTGACAAGATCGGTAAGGAAGAGCGACTGGTCGGCGATGCTGGAGAAGGTGGAGAAAATGTTCTGAATGTTGAGACTCGCGCCGGCAATGGCGCCGGTTAGAAGCTGTAAGGTGCCCCACGTGAGCGCGCCATTGACTGTCTTGTAGACAACGTAGGCATAGGCGCCGTAATAGGCAGCGGTGCTCAGCAGTGAGAGCGGCGCTCCAAAAAGGACGCGGCGGAGAGCGATGCGCACGTTTTCGCGATAGATCTGATTCGACAGGCGCGTGAACTCGCTGACGAGGTAGCCGTTCAGTGCGAACAGCTTTAATTCCTTGGCGGACTCTTTGCTGGATCCAAGTATGCGAAGGTAATCGAGACGCCGCCTCACGGGCGTTTGCCGCACGTCCTTGGCATATCCGAGAAAGGCGAAATGTGTTTCACCGAGGAAGGCCGGAACCACTGCCAAAACCAATAAAAGCAACAACCACGGCGAGAACCAGAAGATGGCTCCCGCCAGGCTGAGGGCAGCAAGGGCCTGTTGAAGCACCTGCCCCAAGG
>JBAUOG010001050.1:0-4340 GCA_049579625.1 Bryobacteraceae bacterium | reverse complement strand
CTCTTCGAGCCATTGATCAAGCCATTCTTTTCGAACAACCTTGCGCCTGCCAATTCTTAAATGCGTCAGCTTGGGTACGCCGGGAATTTTCCCCACCAGAGCGTTTTGCACGTGAGTTCTAGAGCAGCGGAGGATGTCAGCAACCTCCTTGAGGGTGAGGATATTTGATCGGGTCTCCATATGCGTTCTCAAACTGTAAGCCGTAGCAGGGGAGGTCAGTGACACCGAAATTTGAGAATTGCCGTTTCTCTTGTGGCTGTTTCGGCATTCTAGGGGCGCATTGAATCATCGAGCGTTGCTGAAGCCTAGCGATCAGGCACCAAGGCCGATGAAAATGCCTCTGGAAAACGCAGCGTCTTTCGGCAAGGACGGGGCGAAGGGCAGGCCCTTTCTCGGTGATGTGGGGGCGCTATTTCGGCGTTCTAGGGGCGTCCATCTTTATCCTGTATGTCCAAGTAGTAATCCAGTAGTAGGGCAGTCGTCTGCTGTGGAAATGTGGAAAAGCCTGTGGGCGAAAGCGCCGCATTTTGAGTTCAAACATGAATCGATGAGAAAAATGATTCCCGGAACAATTGGGCTCTGACCTGAGAGATAGATCATAGCGTTTTCTTGAAATCTGGCGTAACAGTCTACTGCTTTTCTCGCTCTATTTCTTTACAAGTCGTGCTGGCCTTAGAGCTGAGTGCGCAGGTGGTTTGTCTTTGAGGACAATGCATGGCGGTAGTCACGATTCCCTTCGACTTCGACGAGGACACAGCAGACGCGATCATACCCATCTGCATTAGCGATACCGATTGCGAGGGGAGTCTCATTCATCCAGATTGGTTTGAACACGGAGTCGTTCCGGTGGCTGACCCGCTGCGTCGAATAGCGGCCCGTGTGTTGAACGATCAATGGAGAGTGTCGGAGATCGCAGAGAACGCTGTCCATTCGCTCTGGAGGACGAGCCGTGGAAATCTGGGAAGAAACCCTAGTCTTCGGGTCCTGAAACGCGCTCATTGGCACGCTGAAGATCTTCGTGTCGGGGGCCGGCGAGCGCGCCGCAAAACGGAGGTCGAGCTGTTTGCGGACACGTTGCATTCACTTCAAGATCAATTTGATTTTGTCGCGGCGCTCGAAGCGAAAGACACGCTTGACCGAATTCTAATGGAACTCGACAGGCTCGGACTGGAGGACGTAAGGGAGATGGTGCCAATGATGCTGCGGGACTGCCCGGCTCACGAGTTTACGGACCGTTTCGGGGCACTGCGTAACACGATCACTCAGCAATTCTATCGGGGAATGCGGAGAGCAGTGAAGGCTGCAGGAATCTCCTGGTAGAAGATTAAATGACGTGTAAACTGACTTACGTTCAGTGCCATAATTACATGGACTGATGCCCTCTAACGAGTCTCCCGAATCACAATACGACAGGCTCAGAAAGCGTCTTCAAGATTCGGTTCTTAAGGAATACCCCAATCCGGAAAGGAAAGGGTGCCCGGGCGAAGCCGTCTTGAAGGAGCTTGCCGCGCGTCCTTTGGAAGAGGACATCGAAGCCCACCAGAGTTGGCATCACGTAACCCATTGTTCGGAGTGCTATCGCGAATTTCTGGGCTTTCGATCACAGGCGATGCGGCATGCCCGAAATCGTCGGCTCGTCGTGATTTGGGGACTAGCGGGTGCGGTTGCAGCGATCGCCTTTGGTCTGTTCTTCCTCGGGCGACAAACCAGTCTCAATCGCCCCCAGAATGCCGAATTGGCATATGTGAAGAAGCTTGTCGACATCGAATCCATGCCTCGTTCTGGCGAACAGGCGCAGGCCGAACAACCGATCTACTTGGACCGAAAACCTCTCGAATTAGTGGTCCAGCTTCCGGTGGGCAGCAAGGCTGGAACATACGAATTCCAACTGCAGAGGACTCACCACGCGGTGATATCGACAAGCGCTGAAGCGAGCATCCGCGAAGGTATGACAGCGTTTTCGGTAAAGATAGACCTTACAAATCTCGAAGCCGGCCAATACTCGATGAGCGTGCGACGTGTGCCCTGGGACTGGAGCTACTATCCAGTCGTGCTCAGGTGAACAGCGCAATGGCAGTCGTCAGCGGAGAGGGGCACCGCCGCTCAGCCGCTCCGACGGAAATCTCTTCTATAGATCTTTTACAACTTCCTCGGCAGCCTGTATCTGATTGTCTCGACCGTTGGCAAATGCTTGGGGGGACCACAAAACCGGAACATCAGGCTTGATGCCCGCGCCTTCGAACCGATGGCCTTTCCACGTTATGTACTCAGCTCTCGGCATGATCAGCCTGTAGCCGCGACCGACTTTAAACCCTGATCCCGGGATCAATCGACCGGCTGTTTCCGAACCGACAATCTTAGCGAGACCGTTTTCGGATGCGAATGCTGCCACCATCTCGCCGGCGCTAACGGTGTGTTCATTTACCAGCATGGCAATGCGCCCATGCCATTTCTGTGACCCAATGCCTTCCGACACGAGCAGAACGGACGGGTCTCGCCCTCCGTATCGGATCGCCATGGACGCAATCGCCAGTGGGTTTGGTAGGTCCGTCGGAAGCCGATCCAGCTTGGGGAGCTGCTCTCGCTTATAGCCCCTTTCCGCTAACTTTCTGGTGACAGTGTAGCCAATCGGTAGTTTTTCTGGAGTGAGATGGCTCATCAGGCGCAAGACCCCTAAACCGCCACCCAGATGTCCGCGAAGATCCAGTATCAGGCGATTGCAACTCGACAATTCCGCCACAGCAGTGTCAATCGCTCGAGCAACATCCAGTCCCAAGAGCCCGGGGAGAATGCTCACTTTCAGGTACCCGATGTTATCGGATAGGATTGACGCCGCGACGGCCTTTGGTTCCGAGTAGGGCTGCTCGCGTGATCTTGGGGAGGGTACTGTCACGGTGAGGCTCACGTCCTCGTCTCCGCGTTGCACTACCAAAGAGACCATAGTACCCATTGGGAACATAGGTTGTTCCGGCGGCAGAATCGGATTACCGTTAACAGCTCTTAGGCAATCTAGCGGTCGCAAACCGGCAGAATGGCCTGGCCCACCTTCATGCACATCCTGCGTTACCCAACGAATCTCATCTCCAATCTCTGCTTTGCGAAAGCTTGCTCCGATCGCGAGCCGTGCGGGGACTCGTCTCACCGACTGATGGAAGAAGCCTGTGTGGCTGGTCCTCAGCGTGCGTACGAGGTCATGCATTCCCAACTCGAAAGTAAGAGGATCATCGAGCGCAATGATGTTTTCCCTGCGCTCGCGAGCCACGCTCGGCCAATTAGTTCCATTGAAGTTGGGGTCGAAATACCCTTTCAAGACGGTTTTTTCCGTCTTATCGAAGATTTGTGCCCGTTGTTTCAGAGTTAACTTTGGTAGTTTCAAGTCGCCTCGTGCCATCTCCAATCACCTCAAAGCCAGCCCAGTAATAAGGCTGCGCTCTTCCTTTGTATTCCCTGATGAAATCGATCTGGGCCTGCCGAAGCGACTCGTTTACTGTCAGACCAGCGGCAAGGTGCTCATAGAAATAGCCCATTAGAGTTGCCGTGGAGTCGTCTTCCACCGACCAAAGGCTTGCAACCACGCTCCGGGCACCAGCTATAAGGAATGCCCTCGCTAGGTTCATCACTCCCTCCTCGCCCTGCAGTCGTCCCGAACCCGTTTCACATGCTGAAAGTACGATGAGGTCTGCATTTAGGCGCGAGTGACGAATTTCTCTCGCCTGCCACAAACCATCTTCTTCGTTGTTTCCGGGCAACAATACGAGCGCGGCGCGATCGGGTTCCATCTCGTCTCCGATTCCGTGGGCCGCCAAATGAATGACCTTGAACTCGCTCAGTGGCTCCGCCTTGAGCTTGGCCTCGGAAGCATCTCCACCCGCGAGCGTTACGCTCTTAGAGCCAAACGAGCTTGCCGCTTCAGTAACTTCTTCTCTCGCGAACTTGAGAGTTCCAGCATTACCTTGGCGGAGCGCGGTCAGTCCCCGAGTGCTTGATTCTTTCTCATTAGGCCCGGCCACAACGGGGCTGTACGCGACTCCCAGAAAAGGTTTGTCTGCCGCAGTCCGTTGTGGTGCTGTTTTGAGAGCGGCGTAAACAGTCGCCGATGGAGCCGTCGACAAGGTCAGCTGTTCGTTAAGAAGATCTCCATCGCCGTTAATCAGAGCAGAAAATGGCACCAAGTGCAGAGGCCCGTCCGGCACCAGGATCAGTCTCGATAGATGTTTCGGAGCCAAAGGCAGTATCAAGCTTTGATAAAGATCTCTTGACGCACTGAGCGACTCCCGTTTGTTCTTGACTGCGGTCAAAAAGCTCTTGGCACTTCCAGTGAGTTCTGGGCGCCCCGGTAG
>JBAUOG010001049.1:0-6624 GCA_049579625.1 Bryobacteraceae bacterium | reverse complement strand
GAAGCTCGATTGGTTACACTCTGTCATAGCGAAGGCCGTCCTTTGGGGGCGCTAACTGTTGTGTGGAAACTCAGTTATGCCACGAATGACGCCCTTCTGCCTACAGCTGGTGAGAAATGCGGGCTAGTCCTCGGCCGGTACCGCAATGAAGCGGTAGCCGACACTGCGGACGGTCAACAGGTGACGCGGGTGGGTGGGGTCGTCTTCGACATAGCGCCTCAGGCGAACAATGAAGTTATCGATCGGCCGCGTGTCGGTGTCTTCCTGAAGTCCCCAGACCTGCTCAAGCATGGTTTTGCGCGAAACCGGTTTGCCCTCGTTCTGGATGAGGTAGCGAAGAACATTGGCTTCCATCAGAGTCAGGGGAAAGATCTGGCCGCGAACGGTTAGTTGAAGCAGATCGAAGTTTACGGCCTTCTCGCCGTCTCTGCCAAAGGCGTAGGTGTCGGTCGTTGCGGTCACCGGTGTAACGTTCGCCGTGGAGCGCAACCAGTCGCGGCGGCGTAGGAGACCTCGGATGCGAGCAATCAGGATCTTGAGTTCAAACGGCTTGGTGAGGTAATCGTCCGCCCCCGCGGCAAATCCCTTGAGGACGTCCTCGGAATGACCGCGCGCGGTGAGCATCAATGTCGGAATGAACTGACCGGCCTTGCGCAGTTCCGACATAACGGCGAACCCGTCTTTTCCGGGCAACATGACGTCGAGAACCATAACGTCAAAGGGCGGCGGACTGGCGCTGAGACGCTGTAGGGCCTCTTCTCCCGTTTCCAGAGTCTCCACGTCATAGCCTTCCGCTTCCAAATTGAAGCGCAGTCCATCGGCCAGGTGCTGCTCGTCTTCGACTACTAAAACTCGGCTCATGTTGATATCGGGAATTCCAGCACGAACGTGCTGCCACGTCCGGGTCCTTCACTTTGCGCCCAGGCGCGCCCGCGGTGGCGCTTGGCCACAGATCGGACAATAAACAGCCCCAACCCTGTCCCTTTCACTCGAGCCGCCACAGGTCCGGGAACCCGGTAGAAGCGCTTGAAAATGCGTTTCAACTCGGTTTGTGGAATGCCCGGGCCCAGATCGGTGACGCGCACTTCCACGTACTTGCCGTCAAGTGTGGCAGTCGTCACTGTTACCTTAACATCCCGGCCAGAGTACTTAATCGCATTGTCCAGCAGGTTGGAGACGGCTGCGCGCACCTCGTCGATGTCTCCGGTGATGGTGACTGGCGCAGCTGGTTCGTAATAGAGCTTGTCGGGCCCGAGGTTGTGGAGCGTCCGTGCGCGTGTCACGCAATCACGGACAACTTCGACCAGATTCATAGGCGAGGAAATGGCCAAGGGGACCCCGCGGCCCAATCGTCCCGTGCGCAAGACCTGCTCGATGGTGGCGAGCAGACGGTCGCTATCGGCCAGCATGGTGCGGTAGAACTCCTGGCGTTTCTCTTCGTCGACGCTGCGCGTTTGCAGGGTTTCGAGATAAAGGCGAATGGAGGCGACCGGGGTCTTGAGCTCGTGCGTGACGGCATTGATAAACGCGTCGTGCTCTTCGTTGCGGCGGATCTCGCGAACCAGGAAGGTGGTATTGAGCACCACGCCGGCGATGATCATGGCCAGCAGCAGAATGCCGAAGAACAGCAGAATACCCTGCCGCCAATTGAGCAGAACCCATCCCACATAAAGCAGCAGGATGACGGAGATCAGTCCAGCACCGAGCGCGATGAAGAAGGCGATCGATTTCTGGCGACCCGCTACGACCATAAACCCAGATTACGCCACGGACCAGGGCTTATTGGCGGCGAGCGTAGGAGGGCAATGGAAAAAGCCGAGAGGCAGTGACGCCTCCTGGCCCGATTCGAGCAGCCAATGAAGAAGCTAAATCTGCAGCAAAGAACCGCGCGCGTCAGCAAGCAGATTCGCAGGTCCTGACGAACGCTGAATCGGAGCCGCGCGCGTAGCCCACCGCCCCGGAGCCAGCGAGCGGTGTGCCGATACGTGATCGAACTTCTGAACGTGCGTACTAAGCGGCTTTTTCTTCGCTGAAGACCGCGTCAACTTTGGCGACACGAATCGCCTTGGCGATTCCGACGGTGCGGAGAACCTTAAGCGTCAGCCAGGAGACGTCGAATTCATACCACGCCAAGCCGTGGCGAGCCGAAGTAGGATGAGCGTGGTGGTTATTGTGCCAGCCTTCGCCAAATGTCAGCAGGGCCACCCACCAGTTGTTGCGGGAATCGTCGCGAGTGGCGAAACGCCGCTTGCCCCACATGTGGGTAGCGGAGTTCACCAGCCAAGTGGCGTGCAGGCCAAGAACAACGCGTAGGCAGACGCCCCACAAAACCATGGACAGGCCACCGAAAGCGAAGAGTATGGCGCCTAACACCACCATGGGAACCCAGTGCCAGTTATTCAGCCAGATATAGAAACGATGCTTTGCCAGATCAGGGGCGTACTTTGAAAGCAAACGTGTGTTATTGTGCTTGGCTTCGCCGACCAGCAGCCAGCCGACGTGAGCCCACCAGGCGCCATCGCGGGGAGAATGCGGATCGCCGGGCAGGTCAGACTTCTGATGATGTATGCGGTGAGTGCCCACCCAGAAGATGGGACCACCCTCTAACGTAAGCGCGCCGCAGACAGCGAAGAAGTACTCAAGGAGTAAAGGTACCTTGAAGGATCGGTGGGTGTGCAGTCGGTGATAGCCCAAGCTGATGCCGAGGCCGGTACACATCCAATAGAGGAAAGCGGCGACGGCGAGGTTCTTCCAGCTAAACGTAAAGAGAGCGGCCAGGGCCCCAATGTGAAAGATGACCAGGGTGACCGTGGTGATCCAGTTCATGCGCTCGTTCTGGGGCATGTTTATGACGTCAGTGCTCAATTGATCTCCAGGAAAACTCGGTTGAGATTTGCCCGCACCCAAGTTTATGGAGCAGGCCGCGAGTGGCCAATTCGACTACCCTTATCTGACCCTACCAGCGATTTTCCTAGGGGTGTGTAAGATTTGTGTAATATCAACGGGCTCAGGGCTTTAGGGCCGGGGAATCGGACTTCTGAATAGCCTCGGCCCAGCTTCAACGTGGGAAATGGCAGAATATGGAGACCTCAATGAATTCAACGATGAAACGCTTACCACTCGTCCTGCCTCTGTTGGTGCTCTCGATTTTCGCCTCGTCGCTTCATGCCGCGTATTCGATTGCGCAGGTGCTCGACGCGCCATTCGCCTCGCTGCTGACGGCTTCGCCGAAAGGTGCTCGCGTCGTCTGGCTCATCAACGCAGGCGGGAAGCGGAATCTCTACGCTGCGGAGGCCCCGGCCTGGGTGGGTCGGCCTCTGACTCAGTTCAACGAGGACGACGGCCAGGAGATCGACGAGATTGCCTGGGCGCCCGACGGAAACAGCGTGTACTTCGTGCGTGGCGGCGACTTCGAATCGGGCCGGGAGAATCCCAACCCGGGTATCAAAGCTGCGCTGCCGGATCAGTCCATCTGGATGGTGAAGATCGAGGAAGGCAAGCCCCTGAAGCTGGGCGAAGGGAAGTCCCCAGCCGTTTCGCCGAACGGTGATCTGGTCGCCTTCATCAAGAAGGGCGAGCTGTGGACCATGGCTCCCGACGGCAAGAACGCGGCGTCCACGCTGGCTGTACAGGGCAAGATCGAGACTGTACGCTGGTCGCCCGACGGTTCAGCGCTGGCATTCGTAAACGACAGAACCACGCACAGCCTGATTGGCGTATACCGTCCTTCCGACCACAGTCTGCGCTACCTGGACCCAAGCGTCGATGCCGATACAGAGCCCGTTTGGTCGCCTGACTCGCGGCGGATTGTGTTTCTGCGGATTCCGGCTTCCAGTACGGCATTCATGTTCGGACCAAAGCGGGAAGCTGAGCCGTTCTCGATTCGGGTCGCTGATGTGGCATCTGGAAAAGGTCACGAGGTCTGGCACGCCGATGCTGGGCAGGGAAGCGTGTTCCACCCGATTGTGAGCGAATCACAGCTGCATTGGGCCGCAGGAGACCGCCTGATTTTCCCCTGGGAACAAACCGGATTTGAGGGCCTGTACACAGTTTCGGTTGACGGAGGCAAGCTGGAGGCATTGACGCCCGGGGAAGCGGAAGTCGAGCATGTGTTCTTATCGCCGGATCGGAAGACCGTCTATTACTCCACAAACCTCAACGACGTCGACCGTCGACACATCTGGAAGGTAGCCGCAGCCGGACGTCCACCGCAGCCCGTTACCAGCGGTCATGGCATTGAGTGGGGTGGGGTCGAGTGCGGCGACGGCAGCGTGGTGACGCTGGCTTCGGATGAGCGTCACATGTCGCACGCGGCCGCCGTGTCGAAGGGCGAATTGAAAGATCTCGCGCCAACGACGTTACCAGCCGACTTCCCAGCTGCCGATTTAGTGACGCCGCAACAAGTGATTCTTACAGCTGCCGATGGCATGTCGATTCACGGTCAGTTGTTCCTGCCTCCTGGCCTGAAGGCCGGTGAGAAGCGGCCCGCGCTGGTCTTCTTTCATGGTGGATCGCGCCGCCAAATGCTGCTGGGCTTCCACTACATGTATTACTACTCGAACGCCTATGCGATGAACCAATACCTGGCCAGTCAAGGTTACATTGTGCTGGCGGTGAACTATCGCAGCGGAATCGGGTACGGGATGAAGTTCCGGGAAGCTTTGAATTACGGGGCAACCGGAGCGAGCGAGTACAACGACGTGGTGGGGGCCGGGTTGTATTTGAAGAACCGGCCGGATGTGGATCCCGCGCGAATTGGCCTGTGGGGTGGATCCTACGGCGGATACCTGACGGCGCTCGGACTGGCCCGAGCTTCCGATCTATTTGCCGCGGGCGTGGATTTCCATGGCGTGCACGATTGGAACAACGTGATCCGGAATTTCGTTCCGGCGTATGACCCGGCCAAGCAAGCGGCGGCGGCAAAGCTGGCGTATGAATCTTCGCCTCTGTCGTCGGTGACCACGTGGCGGTCGCCGGTGCTTCTCATCCACGGCGACGACGACCGCAACGTTCCGTTCGACGAGACGGTGCTGCTGGTGGAGGCCTTGCGTAAACAGAAGGTCTACTTCGAACAACTGATATTCCCCAACGAGATTCACGACTTCCTGCTCTACCGGGATTGGCTTGCAGCCTACGAGGCTTCCGCCGATTTCTTCAAGCGAAAGATGAAGTAATCACTGCGCTGCCTTGCGGAAGATGATAATGTGCTGCCAAGGCAGCGTCTCCACCGTTTTCTCGAACAGGAACCCCTCAGGCGTGATCTCTGCCTTGACCTCGCTCACGCTCATCTTATGCTCGGGCCGGATCGGTACGCTTGGATCCTCTTTGCGATATTCGAGCAGCACCAGGCGTCCGTCTGGTTTGAGGGACTCGCGAATCCGATCGAGCATCCGCTGAGGGCGGGAAAACTCGTGATACACATCGACGAGAATCACGAGATCCAGTTCGTTCGCCGGCAGCTTCGGGTTCGATTCCGTGCCAAGAACAGTCTCAATATTCGAAACTTTCGAAAGTGCGGCGTTGGCGTTGAGGCGCTGCAGCATTTGCGGTTGAATGTCGTTGGCATAGACCCGACCGGTTGGGCCAATGAGCTTGGCGATTCGAATGGAATAGAAGCCCGTGCCGGCTCCGATGTCGCCCACCATCATGCCGGGCTTCAGGTTAAATGCATCCAGCGCCTTTTCCGGTTGCTCTTCCTGCTCGCGTTCCGATCGTTCGAGCCAATCGGCGCCGCTGGCCGACATGACTGGCGCAATGCGTCGGCCTGTGACCGGGTGCTCGGACTGAGCAAGCACCGGTATGATGGCGACTAAGCTGAGCGCCAAACCTAGGGCAAACCAGACCCGATTTAGGCTACGAGTAAGCACTGACGATTAGACGCTCCGGGCAACTCAAGTTCGCTCATTCTTCTCGAAGTGCTCGCTGCGCCAGATGATCCATGTTAGACCTGGAGCGAGGAGTTTGGCGTCAATACATGGACGTTCTCGCGCACAAGGTATTCCTGGCCGCCGGCGTTCTCGTGCTGTTGATATCGCCTTTCGTGCCCGCGCGAGCCGCCGAATCGTCGCTTTCCATCGTCCAAGCCGGCATACAGGCAACCGAGGACGCGCCATTTGTCCGGGCGAACTACGAATTCCTGCCGGGAGAATACCTATACTTTACCTTCACGATATCTGGTTATCAAACTGAAAAAACAGAAGAAACACTGAGGATCCACTTGGAGTACGCAGTCGACGTCGAAGATTCGAACGGAGTTCCAATGGTGCCACAAGAATCCGGCGCCATTCAGGATGAGTTGCATCCGCAAGATAGCGACTGGTTACCGAAACGCCGGCTGTCGTTTCAGCTGCCGTCCCAGGTGGCTGCCGGCAGTTTTAATATTCAACTAACAGTTCGTGATTTTGTTGCTAAAACAGAGATCAAGAAGAAGTTATCATTTCGCATCGGCGGGCTAAAACTGCAGCCGGCCAGCGCGCTCGATGTCCAAAACTTCCACTTTTATCGAGGCGAAAACGAGACCGAACCCCTCGAGGTAGTTGCGTATCGGCCAGGCGATACGATCTGGGCTCGTTACGACATTGTCGGGTTCAAAACCGATGCCAAGCATGCCTACAAGGTCACGTA
>JBAUOG010001048.1:0-5234 GCA_049579625.1 Bryobacteraceae bacterium | reverse complement strand
GTTCTTCAAACAAGTTCCCGTCATACTCGCCCAGCTTCAGTCTGGTTGTGAACGTTTGAGCGTCAAATTCTGTATTCATAGACAACGATGATCCGCTGCGGTGAGGTTGAGTCATCCACCCAGTCCTATGAAAACATGACTAGTCGTTCGTCGACGGAGAGCAGGGTCCTGGTACGAAGCGGCTGAATAGTACTGTCCTCGGAACTTGGGCGACGAACCGCACGAATTCTGGACCCTGAACGAAATCAACAATACGGAAGCGCTCGTCGGGGGTCAATTAAGTACTAGTAAGTACTAGGACGAAATCCCTAGCGACTAATCCGACGACTGCGTGTTATCAAAGAATAATGGCAAATTCATCGATCCCGAGAGAAATTCTAGAAGCCGCATTACATGGCCTGGAAGCACAAAAGCAGAAATTAGAAGAACAGATCGGGGAGGTGAGGAGCTTGCTCGGGAAACGTGTAGGCAGACCTCCGAAGACGCAAAACGCCATCTTGGTTGTCGCTGCGGCACCTCTTAGAAAAAGGCATGCGATGAGCGCAGAAGCAAGGAAAAGAATCGCTGCCGCTCAGAAGAAGAGATGGGCTGCTTTCCACAAAGCTCAGGCCAAGGGATAGCTGACCGCGTGTAAGCCGGGTGCCAGGAATGGCGCGGTGAAACTCAAAGCAGCTTAGTCCACCATGCCCAATTGAGCCAGGGCATAGTCGACGGCCCAAATGATGAATTGCTCGCTGCTGCTCGGCCTGACTGGGAGGCTCAACATCGCTTCATCAATCGTTTCTAATTCATCTGCTCGCACTCGCAACTCTATGACAGCCACTTCGTCACAGGTAATCAATTCTTCTTCGCTGGGATTGATGTCGCAGGTTATTCGCCAGAGCGAATACCCGTGGCGATACGGTTGATTTTCGGGGAACCTATAGATGTTGCGAATCGCGTGGCGCACAGGCTTGAGCGGGCATTCTCGCCTGTACGCCATCCGAGTTTGTAACTTTGTCTTGTTTAACTCCCTAAAGAAAGATTAGGCGGCGCAGAGTGGCCTACTCCAGCCGACGCTCCTCCAGCGATCTTCTCAGCGTCTTCCGCCCTTAGCTCTTCTGATTTGGTTTCCAATTCTGCCGAGGCAGACTGGCCTTTCTTGGGTAGCTCTTGTTCTGTTGGCATAGTCTCTTTCTGGCGATGCCCCAATTACTGGGGTCATCGTATTCATAAAACATAACGGCGGACGGCTTCTGAGTCAACGACCAATGTGGAAACTAGTACTAGTTGAGGGCCAAACGTCCCTTTTGAGCTTCATTTCGAGACGCCGGGATCACGAGGCGGCTCTGTTCGAGTGGCTTCAATTCCTACTGAAAGACTCACACGCACACACGGCACCGCCAAGCGCTCTCAGACAGCACGCAGAGACTTTCAGCAACATCTTTGCCCGTCCACCGGAGAGACCCACGGCGCTTGCCCAGGCTACGTTGTCGATCACATAAAACCGCTTGCCTGTGGTGAAGCCCGATAGCCCACGGAATATGCAGTGGCAGACAACAGGAGCGGCCAAGGAAAAAGACAAATGGGAAAGGAAGGATTGTCAGGCAATTCGGTAAAGACGCTGGAAGATCACTCTCTTGGCAGTGCTCGGATTGTGGTCTCGTCGTCTGATTCGATTACGAGGTCGCCATATGTTTGAAGGACTCTTCCGGCCCCAACATCTTCTGGTAATGGCTGGGTTACTCTGCCTGTTTTGGGTGGAATATGGGTGGTCGTCAAGGTCATCAAATCTGCATGGTCTGGCCGTGCTCAAAACAACAAGAAGTGACAATCCTAAATGGCTGCTGGAGACCTTGATTATGAGCCGACTCAGATGGGGGAAACGAACGACTGGCCGAGCATCGCTAGTCGAATAGCGTGGGGCAGATCGAGCACAGCCCGCGACTTCAGCACAAAACCGGAGGCTCCCAGACTTAGCGCGGCCCGAACATAATCCGAATCGGCAACAGCGGTGATAAAGACGTTGCGAGTGGCGGAGTCCAAAGAAAGAATCGTTCGCGCCGCTTCGAAGCCGTTCATTATCGGCATCTGAATGTCGAGGATTACGACATCTGGTTTTAAGAGGGTGGTCGCGTCAACCGCCTCTTTCCCATTTTTCGCGGTGCCAACAAGGTTGAACTCGTGGCTCAAGATCCGCGTTAACGCCGAGAGAGCAGCCTCGTGATCGTCTGCGATCACCACTCGAACCAAATCGGTCGGCACGACGTTAGTAGATCACGCTGGGGGCTGACGACAAGCAGTCGCGGCTGGAGACGTGGTCTTCCGGGCCGCCCCTAACGCTGGCGTGGGGCAAAGGCGCGATCGGGCGACCACTACCTTTGCCTCACCCGAGTTTGACAGTAGACCCTGTCTAATAATACCTTACGCCGCCCGCAATCTCCTCGGCGTCCTCAGGCTTAAGCTCTTCGTTTGTGTATTCCAATTCTGCGGTGGCAGGTTGGTCCTTCAGGGATTCAGACTTCTTGGGCAATTCCTCATTAGTTGGCATGGTATTCTTTCTGACGAGTTTCGGCTACTCCCGGCATCGTGTAGCTAGTACGCTAACAGGAGAGAAGCTTGGAAGTCAAAGGAAGTCGACCCACTTAAGTTCCAGTACTGGCAGAGCCTCTCACACTTTTCATGAACACCTCTGAGGGTGCCAGGATGTTTGTGGCGACCCTAAACCTAGCCTCTACAAGAAATCGGGCGATGCGGGAGTATGCCGCGCGCCGCGGCTGGATCATCGCTTTGATGGCCCGCGAAGTGAACTCCGGAGCGGCAAAGCGACTGCTCCGCCACCGCATCTTGGATGCGGCGGCTCGGTTCTTGCCTCTGATCCGGGCACGGCTAAGTGCGTGCTATTCTTTCGTTGGCATCTGAAGGAGACCTGTTGCGGTATCTTGTCGCCCCACTCGTCATACTACTCTTCGCGGCCTGCAGCACGACGCCCGCCCCTCGCGGCCAGTTGCAGCCGGCGAATCCCGGTCAAGTATCTGCTTCTGATGGGCAGCTAGATTCACTCATTCAATATTTGCTCGCAGAAGCTGCTTCTGACTTCCATTCCCACCGCCCACCGTCTGTCGCGCACGTCCGTAATGTTCGCATTAAGCACGTTACTACTGACGATGGAGCGAAACAGTACATGTTATGCGGTGAGTTTCTGCCAGCGCAGGGAGAGGACAAAGTCGAGTGGACGCCTTTCGTGACGATCAAAACATCGGGTTATGAACAATGGCTGGGGGCCCAAGCTGCGGATCTGTGTCACCGTTCAACAGTCGTATGGGATAGCGAGGGGGATCTGTCATCCTCGTTACAAGCCCGGTTCGATTCCATGCGATAGAGACTAGATGCTCGGCGGCCACGAATAGTTCTCCTATCTTGCTCGTGCGGAAATACCAGCGGCCAAGGACCGTCAGGTGCTCCATCCACTTCACGGCCGAGTAGCTCGGGATCGAGCCGAGAACAGTGGCGTTGGGGTGAAGGCGTAGTTTGTGAGCTTGCTCGTCCTGGTCCGACTGCAGGGCCGGAAAGTGGCCGTCCCCTCTCTCAGCCGACGCCAGTCGATCCGGACGAATCCACCGACGACGCCGTCGGGGACTGTGGCTATCGGGTAGCGCACGGCTAGCGTTTATGAGCTACGCACGCCTGCCGAAAGCTCACAGACCTTCGGCAAACCATTCTGCTAGGCCAGTAGATCCTCCTCAGGATGGACTCGACTCTTGATAGGATGCCGTGATTGTAAGCGCGCCGGGAGGCTGCGTTTGCGACCGATATGGAACGACAACGGACTCATTCGCTCAATAGCTGAGAGTAAATCCAGAAAAGACCCGTTGCGAACTCACGACTTTCCAGCGTGGTCGTCATATTCCCAGTCATAGGGCACGCCGGTGTCCCCTAGGATGAAGCTGACCAGATCGGCGAAGCCCGCCTCGGAGCGAACATCGTTCGAAAGAATCACGACGCAACGCTGGCTGGCCTCGATGCAGACCATCGTGTTGGCCGTCTGGCCGTCGTGGCCACCTTTGTAGAAACCAGGGCCCTGGGGGCCGTCAAAGACAATGACTCCCAGGCCCGAGTATAAATCCCTACGCTGCTCATGCAGTGGCAAGTCGGGGAGGAAAAGGGGGAACTGGTGGGCCGTGGTGATATGCAGCCGAGGTTTCGTCATCTCGGCGCGCGAGGCCGTGGTTAGACCATTGCCGCGCACCAGGACGGCGGCAAACTTCGACAGGTCGGAAATCGTGGTATTCATTGAGCCCGCCGCGCGGACCTTGCTGCGCTTGGCATGTGGCTGCGGCTGGCCCTGATCGTTCCAGCCATCGGCGACGTTGGTCTCGGAGCCGTCGTGCCACACCAGGCTGGTTCGGGTCATTCCCAACGGGTCGAAGAAGGCCTTGGTCAGATCTCCGACATCGAGTCCCAATCCCTGCGCCTTTCGGCCGTGCTCGATAACGAATTGCAACAGAATGAACCCTTCGCCCGAATAGCTGAAGCGCGTGCCGGGTTCGAAGTGGATGTGCAGCTTACTGTCGGGTTCGATGAACCAGAAGTTGCTGAAACCGGTGGAATGGGTCAGGCACATACGCGGCGTGATCTTTTCCCAGCGCGAATCGTCAGCTAGATCCTTATATGGCCCGTACTTGTCTGGAAAAACGGGATCCGGGCCATAGCTGGGCAGCGGCTTGTCGATATCGCCCATGAGGGGTGTGTCGAGCTCGAGCTTGCCCTGATCGACCAACTGCATCACTGTGTACGCAAACACTGTCTTGGTGAGCGACGCACCGTACATGACTGTGTCCGTGGTCAACGGATCTCCCTTCGCATTTCGGGTTCCGTAGGCGTGGACATAGCCGACCTTTCCGTGATCGATGACGGCCACGGCCATGCCATTGGCATGCGTCGCTGTCATGATCTTGCTCACTTCGGCATCGATGGCGACGCCGTTGGGCATCGTTTGGGCGAAAGCTGCAACAGGAAAGCAGAAGACGGCAAACGGCAGAGCAAAAAGCGGAAGGGCATTTTTCATTGCTCTTATCGTGACAGACTTTCCAGAACTTCCGCTAAAGGCCGTGTCCTCTTGGGGATGGTTAGAGTTTCAAGTTGGATTCCGCTTCCGATATGGCTGGATAACGTCCACGACGCCGCTTGGGACTGGTGCACTTGCCAGCCCGTCTGTCCTGCGGTCTCCGCTGCTACTTCCGGTCACACTGAGT
>JBAUOG010001047.1:0-4126 GCA_049579625.1 Bryobacteraceae bacterium | reverse complement strand
ACAGCGCGCACGGCGAGCTGGCGCTCCGCCGGCGCTTTGAGACGCTGGAAGTGAGCATGACATCAGTCCGGGGTGTCCCCGATGAGCTGAGGAGCGCGCCGTTCGGATGAACATGCCGCAACCTCTTCCATCTTCTTCGGCGTTCCAGCATGGGTGTTCAACCATTAAACTGGATTATTGTCCGGTTGCTAACACCTGGGTGTTTCACCTGCAAGAATCGGCTAAGAATCGGTGCATTTGGTGTTATACTCCCGCTCAATCAGGTTGCACTTTGATATCGCGCTGGAAACCCCGGCTCGACAGCCGATAAGCCAAAAAAAACAAGCATTCCAGATAGCACAGAGAGGAAAAATCATGATTCGAAGACTAAGTACATCTTTGCTGGCAATTGCCGCGCTGATGCCGATCGTGACTATCGTTATCCAAGCGCAGTCACTGCCACCGAGAACACATCATGTGCGCGAGGCAACACGCACTGGTGGGGCCAAGCTCCTCGGAAGGCTGCCCTCGGACCAGGTGATGACCCTGGACGTTGTTCTGTCGCTCCGTGACCCGGCAGGACTGGACTCATTTCTGAAGGAACTCTACGATCCAAGCAGCATGTCGTACCGGCATTTCCTCACCGTCCAGGAATTCACCGAACGCTTTGGACCCAGCCAGGAAGACTATGATGCCGTGGTTGATTTCGCGAAGGCGAACGGCTTCGAGGTAGTTGGGGGCACCCGCGATGGCATGGACGTACAGATCAAGGGCCCCATCTCGGCCGTGGAAACTGCTTTCCATGTGGCTATGGGAACGTACAAGCACCCCACCGAGAATCGTACCTTTTACGCGCCAGACCGCGAGCCCACAACCACCCTATCCTTCCAGCTTTGGCACATCTCCGGTTTGGACAACTACTCCATCCCGCATCCCATGTTGGTCAATAGGGACGACTATGCCAAAGCGCACGGCGTCAATGCCGAGTCCCTCGTATCCCATGCCACTACCGGCTCCGGCCCGTCGGCGTCCTTTCTAGGCAGCGACATGCGCGCGGCCTACTACGGCGGAACAACCCTCACCGGCGCCGGACAGAACCTAGGGCTGTTGGAGTACTACGGCACCGACCTGGCCGACTTGACGACCTATTTCAATAACGCTCATCAAACCAACAACGTGCCGATAACCCTACTCTCCACGGACGGGACCAGCACATCCTGTGTGTATTCCAGAGCCGGTGGCAACTGTGATGACACCGAGCAGACGCTCGACATGACCCAGGCGATCGGCATGGCTCCCGGGCTGGCGAGTCTGGTGATGTACATCGGATCGACTGACACCGCAATCATCAGTGCCATGACGACGCATAGCCCCCTGCCCATCACAATTGGCTGTTCGTGGGGCTGGACACCGGCGGACCCAACCACTCTTGACCCGTACTTCCAGAAGATGGCGGCTCAAGGCCAGACTTTCTTTGCGGCTTCGGGCGACTCCTCCACCTGGTCGTCGAGGAATGAGGCTTGGCCGGCCGACGATGCGAACATCGTTTCCGTCGGTGGGACGGACCTGGTAACCTCTGGTGCTGGGGGCCTCTGGGGGTCGGAAACCGCCTGGGTAGACAGCGGCGGCGGCATCTCGCCGGACAAAATCGCCATCCCCTCCTGGCAGCAACTCTCGGGCGTGATCAACTCCAGCAACAAGGGTTCTACGACTCTTCGCAACGGCCCGGACGTTTCGGCTAACGCGAACTTTACTTTCTATGTCTGCGCCGACCAAACCACCTGCACCGCGAACTCATATGGTGGCACCAGCTTCGCGGCGCCCATGTGGGCTGGGTACCTTGCCTTGGCGAACCAGCAACTGGCCGCGAAAAGCGAACCACCGGTCGGCTCCTTGAACCCAATCATCTACCCGCAGAACGTGACGTCCAGCTATACCTTGGACTTCCACGACATCACCAGCGGCACGTCGGGCAGCTATTCGGCTGTGGCCGGCTATGATCTGGTGACCGGTTGGGGCAGTCCGAACAGCGGGCTGATCACCGCCCTGACTTCGACGAGTACGTCCCCCGCCTTCGCCCTTACCGCGTCACCCACATCCGTCTCCGTGGTTCAGGGGAGCAATGGGACCTCGACCATTACCACTACCGTGTCGGGCGGCTTTAAATCGGCCATTGCGTTATCTGCTAGTGGCCAGCCGTCAGGCGTCACCGTCACCTTAAGCCCAACCTCCATCGTCGCGCCCGGATCTGGTACCTCGACCATGACGATAGCGGTGGCCTCAGGCTCAACCGTCACACCCGGCACCTACCCGATCATGGTAACGGGCACGGGTGGCGGGATCACGCACACCGCGACGGTAACGCTCACCGTCACCGCGCAGGGGGCGGGAGCCTTCACCATCTCCGTCTCGCCCACTTCAGGAACTGTGCGTCGACGCACCAGCGGCTCCGCCACCATCACGACGAGTGTCTCGGGCGGCTTTAACTCGGCCGTTGCCTTGTCTGCGACCGGCCAGCCGACAGGTGTCACCGTCAGCTTCAGCCCAACGTCCATCGCCGCGCCGGGTTCCGGCACCTCCACTATGAATATCCGCGTGTCCAGATCGGCCGCCGTCGGCACCTACCCGATCACGATCACAGGAACAGGCGGAGGAATTACACATACTACGACTTTCACGCTTACGGTGAACTGACAGCTCACAATCACCTGAGCCGAACGATCGGGGACTCTTCGGAAGAGCTTTTCGAGTCACGCTAAGCTAGGTACTCAAGTTCAGGAGTTCGATCACTTGTCGCGGCACCCTTGGCGACGAGTTTGCGTGAAAACTTCAGTTGCAAACGGCGTTGACAGGCTTTGTCGCGTTTGGGGACACGCCTACAACGCGCACGGCGAGCTGTCGCTCCGCCGGCGCTTTGAGACGCTGGAAGTGAGCATGACATCAGGCCGCGGTGTCCCCGATGAGCTGAGGAGCGCGCCATTTCGATGAAAATACCGCAGCCTTTTTCATCATTGCTCGTTGTGCACTCCGGCGCTCACGCTGAGATCAATGCTGGAGTTTTCACACAGACTCTCAACACAATACGTGACCGAACTTCCGAAACTACCCGCTAAGCCTTTGGCGTGAACGTCGGCGTGCTATGAATAGTCAGTCATGACGAGGCGCAGGCCAGGGCGATGGATTGCGATGGTGGCTGGAATCCTGGCGGTGGTTTATGTGTGTGCGTTCGGATTCTTCGCGTTCGCGATGCGCCGGCCGCCGATGCAGTTTGCCGGCGTCATGTCGCACGTGGGGCCGGTTCCGTTTCTGCTCTTTCCGTTCGAGAGCATGTGGAAGCAGGCGCGGCGTGGGACGCTGCAACCCGGCGATACGGCCCCCGACTTCAACTTGCCGCTGCTGGGCGGTGCGGAGAAGGTTGAGCTATCGTCGTTCCGCGGGAAAAGACCGGTGGTACTCATCTTCGGCAGCTACACTTGACCACCCTTTCGCCGGGAGGTTCCCGCCCTCAACAAACTGTATGAGCAGTACAAAGATCGAGCTGCCTTTTACGTCGTCTACATTGTCGAAGCGCACTCCAGCGACATGTGGCAGATGGAGAGCAACGTCCACGACGGCGTCATCTTCACGAATCCGACGACCGAGCCGGGGCGCCAGGAGGTAGCAGGCGCCTGCATTCGCAAACTGCACATCGCGATCCCCGCGCTGATCGACGGGCTTGACAACAACGTGGAGCAGGATTACACAGCCTGGCCGGATCGCCTGTTTGTGATTGGCGCCGACGGCATTATCCGCTGGAAGAGTGAAGCGGGGCCCTTCGGTTTCTCCGCCAGGGGACTGGCCACGGCGCTGCAGGGTTTGCCGAATTAACTCCCGGTTCCAGGTGCACGGTAGAATGTCGATGCTGCACAGACAGAGGCTGGCGGCAACGCCGCCAAGGACGCAGCGAGGAAGGTACAGCATGCCCCATCCCGAACCGCACAGCTCTGCAGAGCCTGGCTTTGACCTCTTCGACTTGCGGGTAGAGGTGGTCGGTCCGACAGACAAACAAATCTATTGCGGCGCAAAAATCGGCGAATACTTCGAGCTGCACGGAGAGATGCTGATGCTGCCGCCGGGGCAAGCCTTTTCCATCTATTCGCTCGCCGCG
>JBAUOG010001046.1:0-3593 GCA_049579625.1 Bryobacteraceae bacterium | reverse complement strand
CCAGTCGGGCCCATAATTGGAGCTTCGGCCCACTGAGGCGCGACGCTCTCACGCCTAGTTGTTTCACGAGGCTGTCCGCTGAACGTTGTTGATCCATACTCTCTCCTATGACTTCTTCATCGCCCCGTCCCCTCCTCGCCCTGCTTGCCCTTGCCGCTTCTGTCCTTACAGCCTGGGCGGCAGACGCACCTCCGAAACTCCGGCTCGCCGAAGTTCAGAAGGTCTCACCGCTCTCCTACCAAGCGGAACTCACCCTTGATCCGGAGAAGGAGGATTTCACGGGCACCATTGCTATCAAGCTCAACGTTGAGGAGACTACCCAGACGATCTGGCTGAACCAGGAGGCCATCACGGTGCAGAAGGCGGCGCTCACTCAGGGTGGGAAGACGTTGCCTGCTAAAGTCCTGGCGGGCGGCGACGACTTCGTCGGCTTTCACTTCGACCAGGCGGTCGCAGCGGGTGCCTCTGAACTCTCCATCCGGTATTCCGGCAAAGTGACCCAACAGAAGAGCTCGGGGCTGTTCCGCCGGCAAGATTCTGACAACTGGTACATCTTCTCTCAATTCGAATCAACGGACGCCCGCGCTGCCTTTCCCTGCTTCGACGAGCCATCCTATAAAACGCCGTGGCGGTTGACCCTGCACATTCCGGGGCAAGACTCAGCCATCAGCAACACGGGCATCGAAGGCGAGAAGACTGAAGGCACCTCGAAGATCGTAACCTTCCGCCAGACCAAGCCACTGCCCAGCTACTTAGTCGCGCTTGCGGTCGGTCCGTTTGAATACGTGAACGCTGGCACGGCCGGCAAGAACAAGGTGCCCGTCCGAATCGTTGTACCCAAGGGCCGTTCCAATCAGGCCAAGTATGCGGCGGAAATCACGGCCGCGATCATCACCCACCACGAGGAGTACTTCGGCGTCGACTATCCCTACGACAAGGCCGACCAGGTTGCGATTGCGAACCTCCTTGACTTCGGCGCCATGGAGAACCCCGGAATGGTTACCTATGGCGAGAGCATCTTGCTCGCCGATCCGGAGCGTGACATCATCGGCCGCCAGCGCGGTTATGCGTCAGTGGCCGCCCATGAACTCGCCCACCAATGGTTCGGTGACCTCGTGACGACAGCGTGGTGGAACGACATCTGGCTGAACGAGTCGTTCGCTACCTGGCTGGAACAGAAGTACATTGCCGAATGGAAACCGGAATGGAACACCCGCGTGGACGATGTCGGCGCTAAGCTCGGCGCCCAGGACGATGACAGCTTGGTGTCGGCGCGAAAAATTCGGCAGCCAATCGAGACGAAGGGCGACATCGGCAACGCCTTTGACGGAATCACGTATCAAAAGGGAGCGGCGGTTATCGGGATGTTTGAGCGCTGGATGGGGTCGGAGGATTTTCGCAACGGCGTCCGCAGCTACATGAAGCAATATGCGTTCAAGACCGCGACTGCACCTGACTTCCTCGATTCGCTGAGTTCCTCAAGCAAATCCAACGTCACTGCCGCCTTCTCGACGTTCCTGAATCAGCCCGGTGTGCCGCTAGTCTCCGTCTCGTTGGATTGCGCGAATGGCCAACCGGTCCTCCATCTGGAGCAGGAACGGTATTTGCCCCTCGGCTCGAAGGGTTCAACGGATATGGTTTGGCAGATTCCGGTATGCGTTCGCTACGGCACCGGCGATAGCGGCAAAAGCGAGTGCAAGCTGATTGCGCAGAAGTCGACTGACTGGACGCTCGAAACCCACCAGTGTCCTACCTGGGTGCAAGCGAATGACAAAGCGCTTGGGTACTATCGCGTCCAGTACAAGGGTTCGTTGCTTCCAGAACTCATTCAGGGTGACTTGGATAGTCGCCTAAGCGCAGCCGAGCGAATGGATCTCCTGGGCAATGTTCGCGCGATGGCGACGGGAGGCAAGCTCCCTATGAGGGACGAGTTGTCGCTAATCGAAAAGTTTAGCGCCGACCGGGCCCGGCGAGTTCGCGAGAGCGCGATCGGGGCGACGAATGATATACGCGCGCACTTAGTCCCGGTTGACCAGGAGCCCAATTATCGTCTGTTTGTCCTCAGATGTTTCCAGGCGCAGGCCCGAGCTCTTGGCTGGACGCCGAAACCGGACGACACGGATGATACTCGCTTGCTCCGTCCCGTTTTACTGTCTGTTGTGGCGACAACGGGCGGCGATCAGGAACTTGCTGAAGAGGCCAAGCATTTGACCAACAAGTGGCTGAAGGATCACAATGCGGTGGATCCGAACATCGTATCGAGCGTCCTCGGCACGGCCGCTTACTATGGCGACCAGTCCCTCTTCACCCTCTTTCTCGCTGAATACAAAAAAACGAACGATCCCCAAGTGAAGCAAGCTTTGCTGAACGCAATGTTTTCGTTTCGTGAGGCCGGCGCCGTTAAAGCGATCGAGCAGGCTGTACTGGCGGCCGGGGATATCTCGCTAGTCGAGGGTCAATACTTGCTGCTCTACAGCGGCCAGGTCGAGCAGGCGACTCGCAAGATGCCTCTGGACTTCGTGAAGATTCATTATGATGAAATCACGGCCGCAATGCCTGTCGGGGAGTTTAGCCTATCCGAATTGCTACCTCAAGTCGGCCAGTCCTATTGCGACGCCGAATCCCGTTCTGAGCTGGAAGCGTTCTTCCGGCCACGACTCGATAAGCTTCCGGGCGCTCAGCGCACGCTCGATCAGGTTACTGAGGGCATCGACCTTTGCATTGCGCAAACCGCTGCGCAGCAACCCGAAGTCGTGGCGTTCCTGAGAAACTATCAACCCGACTCAGGGAGCAAGTAGCTGTGCGCCTCCGTCAACTCTAGCCCCAGATGTCTCCCACTGTGAAGCCATTGGGAAACGGGTCTTCGGGGTCAAGCACATATTGGGCGAAGCCGGTGATCCAGGCCTGGCCCGAGATGGTAGGAACCACGGCCGCATAGGGTCCGACCCGCGTCTCTTCGACGAGGCGCCCGATGAAGGTGGTGCCGAGAATGCCTTCGTGCACGAAGTCCTGGTGAAGCGGCAGTTCGCCCTTGGCGTGCAGCGCGGCCATCTTGGCACTGGTGCCGGTGCCGCAGGGGGAGCGATCAAGCGCGCCAGTCCAGGATGCGGGGCGCGACCAATCCAAAGCGCCGGTCGACACCACCACCGTGTTCTTGCGATCAACCCCCGGGCGCGACGCCTCGCCGGAAAGCTGCCCGATACTCACACCGGTAATGGCGGGATTGTCGGGATGCGTCACAGGCAACTGCTCTCGGGTGGCGGCCTTGATCATCTCGGCTACGCGCACGATGTCGCGTGCTTCGTCGGGCGTCAGACGGAAGCCGAGCGCAGCCGCATCGGCAATCACATAGAACATGCCACCGTAAGCGACGTCGACCGTGACGGTGCCCATGCCACGAACTTCGACGGGCGTGTCGAGGTGTGTCGCAAAAGAGGGGACGTTGCGGAAGGTGACCTTTCGGACCTTCCCGTTGACCACCTCGGCTTCCACGCCCACCAGGCCGGCTGGCGTGTCGAGCTTGAGTCTTGTGATGGGCTCCGTGGCGGGCACCATCCCGGTCTCGATCATCACGGTCACCACGCAGATGGTGT
>JBAUOG010001045.1:0-17655 GCA_049579625.1 Bryobacteraceae bacterium | reverse complement strand
AGATTGTGCTGGCGAAACTGCTGGGGGTGGATGTCTCGGCGTTTGCGAAACAGCTGCAGAGTGAGGGAATCATCGTGTCGGCGAGGAAGGGATACCTGCGGGTATCAGCGCACTTCTACAACGACGAGCAGGATATTGAGCAGCTAGCGGCGGCGGTGAAAAGGAATCTCGGCTAGGCAGGGCTTGATGACGGCGGCCACTCGGTAGGTGGCGCCTGCTCACTCTCGTCTCCGTCGAAGAGAAAATCGAGTTTACCTGATGCAGAATCTCTATCCAGCTGCCGATCCCAGAGATCATCGTCTCGTTCGCGAAACCATTGCGCGATCCGGCGAAGCTCCTCTGGAGCCAGGCTGTCAATCGCGGCTTTGATTTCCTCAACCCGGTCCATTCCTGGAGTCTTTCGCGAGACGTCCTGCCAGCGCTGCGACCTCAAGAAAACCCCGCCATCCGATGTGATACTGGAACGAGAGGGTCTGACACATGTCAGCAGTGAGCACAAGGATCACCATCGAGCCGGACAAGCGGGGTGGGAATCCGTGCGTCCGGGGCTTGCGCATCACGGTTTGGGACGTTCTCGGTTGGCTGGGCGCTGGCATGACCGAAGAACAGATTCTTGATGAGCATCCCGACCTCGAAAAGGCCGACTTCCCCGCTGTATACCAGTTCGCTGCTGAAAATGGCCGCAAGACCCGTTTCGAGTGAGCCTCCTTCTGGACGAGAACATCCCGCCGCGGCTGATCCAGCGACTGACGTTGCTGTTTCCGGGTATGGCTCACGTGCGGGATGTTGGATTGAAAGAAGCATCCGACCCACGAATCTGGGAGTGGGCGAAGCAGAACGGTTTTACGGTCCTCTCCGCCGATGCCGACTTCGTTGCATTGAGTCAACGGCTCGGTTGTCCGCCAAAGGTAATCCATTTACCGCGGTGCGATTTCCCCTTTCGAGTGATCGAGGACCTTCTCCGACGCAATGCTATCCGTATATCCGAGTTCGAGAAGGACGCCGACGCGCCACTGCTCATCGTTAGGTAAGAGGAACTTCGGCCAGCGCCCGCTTCGCGGCGAAGTAGCCGCAGAGACCGTGCACCCCCGCACCCGGCGGCGTCGAGGATGAGCACAAATACAAGCCTTTTGCCGGAGTGCTGTACGTCCTCCAGGTGGGCCGGAAAAAGAGCTGGCGCAGATCAGGACTGCCACCCGTGATGTCGCCTCCTACGAGGTTTGCGTTGTGCTGTTCGAGCAATGCCGGCGGCATGACGCTCCGCGCGAGGATCCGATCTTTGAACCCTGGTGCGAATCGCTCCACTTGATTCTCGATTCGTTCCGTCATGTCAAAACTGGAGCCATTCGGCACATGGCAGTAGGCCCACGCCGTGTGTTGTCCATGGGGAGCACGCGAATCGTCGAAGAGGCTGGGCTGCGCCAGCAGCACGAACGGGCGCTCCGCATGCTCTGCCCTCGCCGGGGCGAGCTCCGACTCGCTGATCTGTTGGAGGGTTCCTCCCAAGTGGATTGTTCCGGCCTTCGCGCAATCAGGATTCCGCCAAGGGATCGGCTCGCGCAAGGCCCAATCCAGCTTGAAAACACCGGCACCGTATCGATAACGCGTGAACGCCTGACGGTAAGAAGCGGGGAGTCTGTCGCCGGCAATCGCGAGCAAGCCCCGGGGACTTAGGTCACACAGTGTCATTGCGGACTTCGGTAGTTCGTCGAGGTCGCGAACACGCCAGCCGGTGACGATCTCGCCTCCAAGGGAGCGAAGATATGACGCGAGTGCGTCCGCAATGCGCTGCGATCCGCCACGTGGGATGGGCCAACCAGCAACGTGAGCCGCAGCACCGAGCACCAGACCAATGGCCGCGGTGGCCGGCTGGTCGAGTGGCAGAACGGAGTGTGCCGCGAGCCCGGCGAATAAAGCGCGACTTCGCTCTGTCTTGAGCACGTCACGCGCCAGGCTCTCAGCAGAGCGAATAGCGCGCAAACCAAAACGAGCCGCCGCCCAGGGATGCCGGGGAAACCGCTCGGGGCCCAAGGCATCGGCTTCAATTGCGTCCCAATTTGCGACCACCGGACCAATCAAGTTGCGGTAACCCTCGCCGCCGTTCCCGAGCGCTGAGCAAGTTGTTTCGAGAGAACGGTGGAGCACCGCTGCCGAACCATCGTCGAAGGGATGGGCCAGAGGGAGGGGCGGGTGTATCCACTCCAGGCCATGCTTTTCCAAGGGCAGCGACCGGAAGAACGACGTGGCTACCGCCATCGGATGGACCGCAGAGCACACATCGTGGAGAAAGCCTGGTACGGTCAGTTCGGCGGAGCGGGTTCCACCGCCGATTTGTGGGTCCGCTTCCACGACCAGGACGGATCGGCCTGTCTGCGCCACGACAATGGCGGCTGAGAGCCCGTTCGGCCCAGATCCAATCACAACAGCGTCGTAGCGGGAGAGAGTATTCAATGGATTGGCTTTTGGTTATACTAGCGAAAATCGATAGCGGGCCGGTCGCGAGCCGAGATCGACGGGTGTTGCGCTTCGAGGATAACAATGGCTGCTCAAATCGAAACCGTTCAAACAAAGATCGAGTTTGCAGCGCCGCAGTGGAGCTTTGTGCAACGCGTCGCGTTTCGCTTCTGCTTCGTCTATTTCGGATTGTATTGCCTCACCACCCAAATCATCGTCGGCTTATTTCCGATCCCGATCCCCAACGTAGACGAGCTAGATCCGGCAGCATGGTGGCCGATCAGGCAAACCGTCTTCTGGGTTGCTGCCCATGTCTTCCACGCGACGCTTCCCTTGGTTTATACCGGTAGCGGCAGCGGTGACAAGACGTTCGATTGGGTCCTCACATTCTGCGTGTTGATTCTTGCCATCGCGGCAACGAGCATCTGGTCAGTTCTCGACCGCAAGCGCGCGAACTACAGGGCTCTTTATAAATGGTTTAGGCTCTTCGTTCGCTTCGCGCTCGCCTCAGAGATGATCCTGTACGGAATGTCCAAAGCGATTCCGCTCCAGATGCCTTTCCCCAACCTCACCAGACTGATTGAGCCTTTCGGCAACTTCTCTCCGATGGGGGTGCTCTGGTATTCCGTAGGGGCTTCGCCTGCGTACGAGATGTTCGCCGGATGCGCGGAAATCCTGGCTGCGATTCTGCTCATCGTGCCCCGGACAACGACTCTGGGCGCGCTCATTTGCCTTTTGGACATGATCCAGGTTTTCATGCTCAACATGACCTACGACGTGCCGGTGAAACTCTTTTCTTTTCATCTGATTCTGATGGCGGTGTTCCTGATCGCGCCCGAGCTTCCGCGTCTAGCTGACTTCTTTCTCCGGAATCGCGCCAGTGGGGCATCCAAGCAACCTGAACTCTTCAACGCAAGACGCGCCAATCGAATTGCACTCGCCGCGCAGATTCTCTTCGGAATTTGTCTGTTAGGAGCCAATGCCTACAGCGACTGGGGAGCTTGGCGCGCATTTGGCGGGGGGCGTCCCAAGTCGCCTCTTTACGGCATCTGGGACGTGAACCAGATGTCAATCGACGGGCAAAGTCGATCGCCCCTGCTCAACGACTATGGCCGTTGGCGGCGTGCCATTTTTGATTTCCCGACAATGGTTTCCTTTCAGCGCATGGACAATTCATTTGCCGGTTATGGAGCTTCATTCAACGTCAACGACAAGACCATGACCCTGACGAAGAACGGCGATAAGAATTGGAAAGCCAACTTCAGATTCCAACGCGCGGCCCCGGATCGGGTAACGCTCGACGGAAAGATGGGCGGTCATGATGTCCACATGGAACTTCAGCAGGTGGAGCTAAACAAGTTTATGCTTATCAGCCGAGGATTCCATTGGATTCAGGAATATCCATTCAATCGCTGAACGCTCCGAATCTTCGCAACGCTTACCGAGCCGCGACGGTAACGGAGCGGACGCCCACGACTTAAGAAAGCCGAGGCTTTCAGTCTCGTCTCTGATCCTCTCGGACTCGGCAACTCATCCCAACGCTTCGGAGCCGTCACCAGACGGGATTGCTACGGCCCTTTTCAGAACCGTTTTAGGCCCCCTACGGAACTCTAGCCAGCGAAAGTTGCACGAAGCGGATCTTCTTGCGATTCCAGGTGTAGGTCATCACCAGGTCACCCGAAGCTAATTGGATGAGCGCCGGGTAAGAATATTCGCCGGGTGCGTTCTCGAGTGTCGCGAAGTTTCGCCAAGTGTCGCCGTCCTTGCTGACTGCCAGGTTCAGCGGCGTGCGGAGCAGGGACGAATCGTTGTAGATCATCACGAAGCGGCCATCTTTCAAGCGCACGGCATCGATGCCGGAATTCGGGTTGGGGAGAGAAGTGGGATGCGCGGCAGTCCAGGTTAGGCCACCATCGAAGGAATCGGCGGCGCAGATGCGACCGATGTCTTTGGTCGCGCGCGCATAGAGACGATAGTGCTGGCCTTCCATGGGCACAATGACGGGCTGAATGATTCCATGGCGTCCTTTGTCGGAGCCATCAGCGGACGACGGCGGCACAGTGATAGGACCGTGCCTGGTCCAGGTCTGGCCATTGTCGGTGCTGCGCTCAATCCAAGCGGCCCAGCTGTGGTAGCTCTCGACCGACGTCCCGCTGAGGATAACGCCATCGGGCAGCACCAACGGCTTCTCGCGAATGGGTCCGTAGAGGCCGGCCGGAAGGTGCTCCACCGGCGACCATGAGTTCGCTTCGTCGCGGCTGAAACGTCGCGCGGCGCTCCACTCGGTGGGGTTCGGCCCGAACTTGTAGTAGAGCCAGAGCACGCCGTCGGCGGAGTGAAAGAGCACCGGGTTGTAAGTCGCAATGTTGGGTTCACGAGCCAGTTCGACGGGCTTCTGCCAGTGACCATGCTCACGGCGAGCGGACCAAATGGCCACGTCTGGCGCGCCTTCGTCCTTGCCACCAAACCAAGCGGAGAGCAAGCTTCCGTCCTTGAGTTCAACAATGGTGGAGGCGTGGCAGGATCGCGTGGGAGAAGGATCTGCCACGTATTCGCCCGGCGCCTGAGCGCAACCGGTGAGACTTCCGGTCGACAGCAGCAGCAACCATGAAACGACCCGACGCATGCGCAACTACTTTTTCTTATGGTGTTTCTTCGGCGTTGCCTGCACGGAGGACGGCTCCGGCATGGCGGCCGATTTCCCCATGGACGGCTTCTCCGCGCCCGCGCCGATTTTGCTGATAATCCGATCGTGAATCCAATGCTCGTCCCACCATTCGATGGGATTCACCTGCACGCCTTCGACGAGCATGCTGAAGTGCACGTGGTCGCCGAACGCCATGCCGGTGGATCCGGACAGGCCCATCGCCTGTTTCTTCTGGACCATGTCGCCAACCTTCACGTCGATCTTGCTCATGTGCCCGTAGAGCGTCTGCAGGCCATAGCCGTGATCGAGAACAACGGCGTTGCCATAGATGCCAAGGCGGTCCGCATAAACGACTTTCCCGGAGTTGGCGGCCCTAACAGGCATGTGTTCGTGCGCCGCGATATCAAATCCCAAGTGGACCTGCTCGTCCACTTTCTTGCCTTGGTACATGTAGGTCCGATGGTCGGCAAAGTATGATTCCCTTTTGCCGAGGATTGGTTCGAAAAGGCCCGACCAGAGTATCTTGTGTTCGGTCTTCAGCCGCAGATCGGACAGCGTTTGATTATTCTGCTTGCGCATGTCGCGATTGAGATGGACGAACCGAGTGACCAGATCGCCCGTGCTGGTTGGATCGATGTCGGTCACCACTTTGCGCATGTTTTCGTCGGTTAAATCGATGGTGCTCTCGTGGAACTTCTTCGGAAAGATTTTCACCCAGAAGGTGGCCGTGGCTTCGGTTCCGGCCAGGTTCTTCGCGTAGACTACGGGAATCGTGTCGGGTGACAGGGCATACGAGTATGGAAACAGCGAGAAGCGATGCTTTGAATCTTCGGGCTGTCCGGGCATCGGAAAGCTGCGAGCGAGATCGGGGCCGACACGGACGCCAGCTTCGGACCAGTCGCCATCCACATCCATCACTACCAGTTCCGCGCCGCCTTGATTGATGTAGTGCTGGAGTCCATCGGCGACGATTGACGGCGGCCGCAGGACAACGCTGACGTCCTGTTGCCAGGTTGTCGTCTGGCCGCGAAGATCGTTGGAGGTGGCCTGGACAATGAGTTTCGCCGGTCCCTCCTTCAAGAACGCGGCCTGCTTTCTTCCAACCGGAAAGCTGAAAGTGCGCGGCGTCTGAACGGATTTTTCAGCGTTTGTGTAGATGGTCTGGCGCTGCCCGTTCTGTTCAAGGGAAGCAGAGAAGTTCTTTACGCCGTGCGATCCGCTGGCGGTTATCGTGACTGGCGTTGCTTCGCCAACAGCGGCGACGGGACTTACCGGTTTCAGGACGACCGTCTCGCCCCGGAACCAAATGAATCCAACGATGACGACCATCAGGAGAACAATGACTGCAAGAATCTTTTTCAACATCTTATTTTTTGGTTAGTCGCTTTCTACTTCGGTTTTAATGACCCGCCGCCCGTCGATGCGGTAGTTTCCCGCTAATACCCAAGCGATGGCCTCTGAATAAATGCGATGCTCCTCGACAAGAATGCGCGCAGAGAGAGAGTCGACGGAATCGGTATCCTCCACAGGCACAACCGCCTGCAGCAGGATCGGGCCACTGTCGAGGTGCTCGTCGACGAAGTGGACTGTGCAACCGGCGACTTTTACTCCATGCGCCAACGCCTGGTACTGGGCGTCGAGACCGGGAAACGCCGGCAGCAGTGATGGGTGAATATTGAGAATGCGCTGCGGAAACCGGCTCACGAAGTATCCGCTCAACAGCCGCATATAGCCGGCCAGGCAAACGAGATCAACCTGGTGTTGCTGCAACAGCGCGGCCACCTGATGGTCATAGGCTTCCCGTTCGGCGCCCTTCGAATCAAGCTGGGCGGTGGGAAGTCCCAGTTGGCGGGCGCGCTCGAGACCAGGGGCGGAGCTGCGATTGGAGAACACCAGCCCGATTTCCGCGTTCAGCTTGCCGCTGCCTATCTTGCGCGCGATGGCTTCGAAGTTCGAGCCGCGGCCGGAGAGCAGAATGCCAAGTTTCGCTTTGCGTTGGCCGACATGGCTCACAGATACGCCACCCGGGAACGTTTGGGCAACTTCATTTTGACGACGCGGCCAATCTCGTAGTGGGGCTCGCGCAGCGTCTTGAGCAGGCTCCGTGCTTCTGTCAGATTCTTCGGCGCAACGATCAGGACCATACCGACGCCGAGGTTGAAGGTGCGGCGGTAGTCCTCTTCGGGAATGTTGCCGAGGCTCTTCAACAAATCGAAGATGGGCTGGCTGGGCCAAGAGGTGGCGTCGATTTCGACGCCCAGCCCCTTCGGCAGCACGCGTGGAACATTTTCGGTGAGGCCGCCACCGGTGATGTGGGCCGCAGCCTTCAAAAGGCGCGCGCCGAGCAGGGCTTGAATCGGTTTCAAATAGGACTTGTGCACCTTCAGTAACTCGTCGGTCAGTGTGCTGGCCAACTCCGGGATGAGGGCGTCCGGGCGGTGGCCGGCCACTTCAAACAACAGCTTGCGGGCGAGCGAATAGCCATTCGTATGAAGCCCGTTGGACGGCAGCCCGAGCAGAACATCACCAGCCGCCACACCGGCGCCCGTAACCATCTGCTTGCTCTCCACGGCGCCCACGATGAAGCCGGCCAAATCATATTCGCCCGGGACATACATTCCTGGCATCTCGGCGGTTTCGCCACCGATGAGGGCACAACCATTCCTCTTACAGCCGCGCGCCAAGCCCTTCACCACGTCGCCACACACGGCGGCATCCAGCTTGCCGACCGCAAAGTAGTCGAGAAAGAAGAGTGGCCTCGCGCCCTGAACGGCGATGTCGTTCACGCAGTGGTTGACCAGGTCCTCGCCCACGGTGTCGTGACGGCCGGTGGCAAAGGCGATCTTCAATTTGGTGCCCACGCCATCGGCTGAACTCACGAGAACCGGATCACGCAGACCTTTCAGCGAATAACCGGCGCCGAAGCTGCCGATCGAGGTCAGTACATTGGGCGTCATCGTGGCGGCGGCGTGTTTCTTGATGATGGCAATCGCTCGATCGGCTTCGTCGATGTTTACACCCGCATCGCGATATCGAATCTGCTTGGTAGAGGTCACCGCCCTCAGTGTATCGCGCGGGGCGGGCGACACCGTGCGCGTGAAATAGGTGCCAGCAAGCGGCGTAGAGCGGGGTCGCTTCTTGCGCGGTTCGGTGCTAGAGTTTTGACACAGGGCTGGAAGGGCCATTAGGGGAAATTCGCTAGCGATCAGAAGAGCAGCTTCAAACCAAACTGTATTTGGCGGGATGTGGTGGCCGTCGAAGTAATCAACCCGGCCGACGGACTGATGGCGCCGCTGGAGAAGACAATCGCGTTGGGCGTGCCGAAATTCGCGTGATTGAGTACGTTGAAGAACTCGGCCCTGAATTGCAGAGTGGCACGCTCGGTGAGGGTTGTGTTTTTTAGGAGCGAGACGTCAACGTCGGCAAGGCCTGGGCCGCTCAAGGTTCCACGGCCGAGATTACCGTATGTGCCGGGAGTAGGCAGGATGAAGGCCTTCGGATTGAACCACTGATTCGGATTGCCAAGTACGACCGGTCCAGTGAATGCAGGATTCACGGAAGGACGGTCCGGGTTGCGTGTGTCGCCGTCGCCGGAGCGGTTGGAGCCAATTTGGGGCGTGAAGGGGAAGCCGCTCAGTAGCGTGATAATGCCGTTCAATTGCCAGCCGCCGACCAACCGGTTGGTAATTCCCTTAGCGTCCTCGAGCCAGTGCTTACCTCGGCCGAAAGGCAGTTCGTAACTACCGGAGATGCTGGCCTGGTTGGCAATGTTGAGCGCCGACGGACCCCAATCGCGCGGCAGATCGTTGCGATCCAGAATCATTTGCGCCTGGTTGTTATTCTGCGCGCCGGTCAAGCCCGAATTCATGTCGAGATTTCTTGACCACGTGTAGTTGGCGCGAAACTGCAGGCCGTGTTGCAGGCGCTGAGTCAAGTCCACTTGCAGTGCGTTGTAGCTGCTGTTGCCTTCCGTGTACCAAAAGAATCCGCCGGATAAGTAAGGGTTCGGGCGGGTTCCGACAGGGATGTATTGCGCACCTTCGGGCACAATGCCTTTGAGGGTCGCTACTCCGCCGGACTTGCAGCCCGCCGCATTGGCGCACACGGCGGCCGGGATTGTATTCGGATCGACACTGAGTAGACCATGATAACCGTGCGACCCAACATAGCCGACCCGCAGAACGGTATTGCTGCTGAGCTGCTGCTCAACGGTGAAGTTCCACTCCTGGACTGTAGGCGTTTGGGCGTTCGGCTGCACGCCCTGCGGGGCATACGTCGTGCACGGCGAGGGTACATTCGGGCCGCACGACGGCGGTGGCGGCACGCCCGGCGTGAAAGGCACGATGGAGAGCAGCGAGACGCTGGCGAAGGAAGCTGAGCCGTTGTACGGCGGCAGTGAGTTCATCAGAAAGCTAAGCGCATCGATCAGGGAGTAGTGGCTTCCGAATCCAGCGCGGATGGCCGTCTTGCCGTTGCTGAAGGGATCCCACGCCAGCCCGACACGCAGGCCGAGCAGAAACTTGGCATTGTTCTGGGTGTACACCGAGTTAGCGACGCGCGGTGTCGTGAGAAGAACGCTCTTCCCATTGGTGATATAGTTTGCTGCCCGTCCAAAGACTTCATTCCAGCCGGTGGTGAATTCATCTCGCAGGCCGAGTTGCAAAGTGAGGTTCGGCCGCAGCTTGATGGTGTCTTCCACGTAGAAGGCTCCGAACAGGCTTCGCCAGCCGAGTTCGTTGGCGCTGGGCACGATTTGGAAGCTACTCAAGGTGGATTGCAGGAACGTGGTCAGGCTGGTGAAGCTCGCCTGGCCGAGCTGCCGGGAAGCTGAGTCTTCATTGTCCTGGAGACGTTGAAACCACGCACCGACGGTGATTTGATGAATCCCCTTGGTGATCTGAACGTTATCGGTATAAGTGAAAAGATTACGCCGATTCCAAACGCCGGAGGCATTGTTCGCTCCGGCCGCTGTGAGGGTGCCGGCTCCGGTGGTGGTGGTCCCGCCGCCGATGACAATTCCGCCGGGTGCCGCGCCGCTCAGAAAAGAAAGGCTCGACGGAAAAGACGTGCCGAGCGGAGAGGAATTGTAGCCGAATGCCGCGCGGGAAAAACCGGCGATGAATGTGTTGATGACACGTGGCGAGAACACATGCGTTTCCTGGAGGCTGGCGACTTGGGCGCAAAGCGTAACGTATGAACCGAAGAGCGGGTCCGCCAACGGTTCCAGGGTGTTGCCGTCGTCAATGGTGTAGGCCGCGGAAATGGTGTCGCGTTCCAGACTGTAGTCGCTGCGGACGGTGCCGAAGTTTTCGCTCACCGATTGGCGAGGGTTGTAATACGCAGTGGATGTCCCGCTGGGCAATCCATTCACCAACAGTTCCGAACCGTTCGGCAAGGGCCAGAACGCCATGTAGGGCAACATGGCTTTGTTCAGACGGGGCACCTGGACGTAAACGCCAGAGGAGTTAGGCAGCCGCCCCTGGCGCGCGTATTGGTCGGGCACCACGCTCACATTGCTGACCGCCAGCGCTTGCTGAAATCCTTCATAGTTGCCGAAAAGGAACCAGCGATTCTTCTGGAGGGGGCCACCGAGCGAGCCGCCGAACTGGTTCCGGCGAAAGGGAGGGACAGTGGCGCGGTCAAAGAAGTTTCGCGCATCGAGCGCGCTGTTACGAAGGAACTCGAATGCTGATCCGTGCAACAGATTCGTTCCTGACTGGGTTACGACCACAACCTGTGCTCCGTCCCGCTTGCCATAATCGGCCGGATATGTGCCCGTGAGAACGTTGAATTCACGGACCGCATCGATGCCGAGGAGTTCACCGCTGATGCCGCCGGGTGTAACGGCGAGTTGGCTTGACCCGGTGTATTCAATCCCGTTGAGCAGGACAAGGTTTTCCGACGTACGGCGGCCATCCACCGTGAATGCGTTTCCGTTGCTGGTGCTGGTCTGGGCGCTACGCATGGCGCTGTAGTTGATGGCGCCGGGGTTCAGGCTGATCAGATTGTCGAAGCTGCGACCGTTGAGCGGCAGGTCCTTCACCTCGCGCTCGCCGACCATTCCCGAGACGTTCGCAGTCGTTGTATTGACAATCGGCGCTTGATCGGAAACGGTGATTTGCTGGACGAAATCACCCAGTTCAAGCCGGAAGTTGACCACTGCCTGCTGCCCTACAGTAAGACTGATGCCGGAGCGAATGGCCGCCTTGAAGCCGGTCTTTTCGGCTTTTATTTCCTGCGGCCCCAGGGGGAGGGACGCGATGGCAAACTGACCCGCCTTGTCGGTGGTCACCGAACGCGTAGCGCCGGTCTCCAGGCTCTTAACGGTTACGGCTGCGCCGCTTATGCCTGTACCCGTGGCATCCTCTACGACGCCCGAGATCGCGGCGGAGGCCTGCGCAAAGGCAGGGTTACCCGTGAGGAGGAGCGTGGACATCGCCAGAACCAGGGCCCAGACGATTCGGTGTCCAGTCCGCTCCTTCACAGCCGCTCCGTATGGGCGTTCGATCCGTGACGAGGATGCCGCCAAAGCCCGGGGACTTGTTGGCAACGTGTTGGCGAGCTCGGACACTTGTTCATCAACGTCTTTTTAAATCTGCGAAAGTCTCATTTAGAGCCCAGCTAGAGAAAGGCGACGCTGACTCCCGAGGTTACTGCTAAGTATAAAGAATCCGGGCTGAGCGTCGGGTCTAAGGGAAGCAGGCGGAATCGAGGACGAGGTGTTCTTCGTTGAGAAAATTCGAAATAGGCTAACGAATCAATCCGGCCGTATCGTGTCGCTCAACGTAGGGCAGCCGAGGCGGGTTCAGGTGGAGACGGCGGCAGGCGAACTCGCGGTTCTGACCGCCATTTTCAAGTCGCCCGTCGAAGGGCGTGTTGCGGTGCGCGGCTATAATCTCGACGGCGACCGGCAGGCCGACCTCACGGTGCATGGCGGACCGCACAAGGCTGTCTACGCCTATGCAAGCGAGCATTATCCGTACTGGCGCGACCTACTTCCCGGCATGGAACTACCCTTCGGGATGTTCGGCGAGAACTTGACCACAGCCGGTTGGACCGAGGAGACCGTCCAGATCGGCGACAAATTCCGCATCGGCACAGCTGTTCTGCAGGTTTCACAACCGCGCATGCCGTGCTTCAAGCTGGGCATTCGTTTCAACCGGCCCGACATCGTGAAGCTCTTCTGGCATAGCGGACGGTCCGGCATCTACTTCTCGGTGGTGGAAGAAGGCGAACTAGGCGCCGGCGATGCGATGGAGCGTATCGAGTCCGCAAAGGATTCGGTGAGCGTCGCTGACCTGGTTCGCATGTATCGGGGCGACAAGGCAGATCCAGACAAACTCAAACGGGTCTTAAAACTCACGCTGCCCGGCGGTTGGAAAGAGCGCATCGAGGAGCGATTGTATGAGAAATCGTGATGCGCACGTTTGCTTACGACGCACTGTCGGGCGGGAGCATCGCGGCGTTTGCGCTGCCGCGGAAGTGAAGCTTCGCCGAAGCCTACAGGCGCGAGAGATCCACTCTCTTCTGAAACGTCAGGGACGTTTTCGTCAACTGAAATCCGACGCGCTCATAAAACCGGTGCGCGTCTTTGCGAATTGCGTTGGATCGCACCCGCATCGATCCAAAGTCTCGAGACCTCGCCCACTCTTCGGCGGCAGCTATCAACTGCGTCCCAACACCATGGCTGCGATGCCCCGCATCGACAACCATCCCACAGATCTCTGCGATGGGGTCGCCATGCAGTGAATTGAACCCGCGCACATGGACCCAACCGACCGCCTGATCGTCGCCGGCTGCCGCGACCAGGATCGTGTCATGGGCGCTAGCGGCGAGCATATTAATCCGCGTCGCAACTTGGGCTTCTAACGAGGGATAGCCGAGCTGCGTATTCAGATCGGCGATTCGTGCGGCATCGTTTTCTCGCACTGAACGTATTGTCATCACACAATTATCAAACCATCACAGGATCGGTTCGGTTCCTTCGTTGAGAATCGCCGGGAATGGCTCGCCTCGCCCCGTGGTCTCCCGCACAATGCCGAGTCGCCGCAACGATCGCATTGCGTTCCGCTACGCGACGGACATCTACACTTCATTACGCTTGAACCGCTCCAGAAGATGATCGCAGGCGCGGACCGTGATCGCCATCATTGTCAGGGTTGGGTTCTGGCAACCGGACGACGTAAAGCAAGCTCCATCCATCACGAACACATTCCTGACATCATGCAACTGGTTGTAGGCGTTGGTGACGGATCTCTTCGGATCGTTGCCCATGCGTGCGGTTCCCAATTCATGAATCGCCATGCCTGGTTCGGCCACTGTCGAGCGAATGCTGATATTCTTGGCGCCGGATGCTTCCAGCATTTCGGCGGCCGCGGCCGCTGCGTCTTCGTGCATCGCTTTCTCGTTCTCGCGATGCGTCATCGAAATGTGCAGCGCAGGAATTCCCCAGGCGTCTTTCAAGTTCGGATCGATTGAAACGAAATTGTCGTTGTATGCCAGTGATTCGCCGAATGCGCCCAGGCTTATGCCGTAGACGCCATCGCGAACGGCTTGCTTGTACGCGGCTCCATAGCCTTGTGCCGAGAAGTTGAAAGATGCTTCAGCGCCGCCCTGATAGCCGTAGCCTCGAATGAAGTTCTTTTGCTGCGGCCCCTTCGCCAAATTGCGGAAGCGGATCAGATAGGTTCCGTTCGCGCGGTGAGGACCGCTATACGGGCCAGGCTTCCCATTGAAGCCCGGAAGTTCGCCGGCCGCTCCCGCGCCCGTGGAATGATCCATCAAGCCCCGCCCTAGCAGGCCGCTTGAATTCCCGAGGCCGTCTTTATGGTCGGCGGTGGCTGAATTCAGCAGGATCCGCGTTGACTCCAATGCCTGGGCACACAGGATTACGGCCTTTGCCTTGATGCTCTTGGTCTGCCGCGTCACCCCGTCGACAAACGTGACGCCCTCCGCCCGATTCGTCGTGGGGTTCATATTCACATGAGCCACGACGGCGTTCGGGATGAGCGTGCACCTACCGGTCTTGAGCGCGTCCTTGACGGTGGTGAACGGGCTGCTGAAATACGAGAACGTTGAGCAGCCGCGCTCGCATGGGCCGCAGTAATGGCATGCCGCCCGCCCGTTGTGGTTCCGGGTAAGAATCGCGACGCGCCCAATGGTCATGGTTCGACCGAACTTCTTCAGGATCTGCTCGCGCATGTGAACTTCCCCGCACGTCATCTTCATGGGCGGGAGGAATTGGCTATCGGGAAGGGCGTCGTTGCCCTCCGGCGCTCCGCTGATTCCGACATAGCTCTCCACCCGGTGGTAGTAGGGCGCCATATCTTCGTAGGAGAGAGGCCAGTCATCGCCGTACCCATCGTGGCTAGCGGCCTTGAAATCGAGGTTGCTCAACCGATAGCTTTGGCGTCCCCACACCAACGTCCGTCCGCCCACAATTCGCAGCCGCTGCCAGGTGAACGGCTTGCCTTCCGGCGTACTGTAAGGGTTTTGCAGGTCGTCCACAAACCAGTCGTAGTTGTATTCCATGCACGCATAGCACTGTCGCTGGATAGGCCTTGTCTTCAGCCATTCCCCGGTGATGTTCCGGTACTTCAACTGAAACGGCGGCATGTGCTCGGTGAACTCTTTGGGCGAAACATTGCGCCCCGCTTCGAGAAGCGCCACTTTTAATCCGGCTTCGGAAAGCTGCTTACCCGCCCAACCACCGGTGGCGCCGGAGCCGACCACAATCGCATCGTAGGTTTCTGTCAACGGATCTTGAAACATGGGCTCCTCACTTACTCTGGGCGGGTTCATGCCCGTCCGCTTGACCGCAGCCCGTGAAGTCTCCGTGTGGGAAACTGCCATCCCAACCCTGCTCCTTTAAACCGGCCGGCGAGCTGTAGTAGGCGCCGCTGACCCAATCCTTGAGCTTTTGAAAATGCGTGTAGCCAGGGAACTCCTCAGTCTGCTCGCTCCAGGTGCTGAGTGAGTGCGGATACGCAATCAGGTTCAGAAACTCGACCTGCTGTTCGGGTGGTACGTAAATAAACGCCGACCTGTAGCGTTCCATACAAGCGCCTTCGATGTAAGAAAGCGCGGTCAGGAATGCCTTCTGCGTTTCCGCCGGCTCCACCGACATTTGCAGATCGAGAAAACGATTCACGAGCGCTTCCTTCGCTCCGGGAGTGTCCGTGGCAGGAATGATGTACTCGCTGAGGACGACCAGCGTTTGGTTTTGATGATCAACCAGGAAGATCGGCTTCCAGTTCGGGCGTTCGAGTTCCTTCCATGCGTCGTAGCCGGGCGGAAACTCGCGGGCAGAGAGAGGGACGACGGCGCCAATTGCCCCCAGAACGGTGTTTCGAAGAAGGTCGCGGCGATTCATAGATAAAGGAAGCGCTCCAAGCTCCCATGAGTTTATACGAGGAACACGGGTGGCGGGGCCAGAGAGCGGAGGAATTCAGGCTATTGAGAAGGCCGCGAGCGTTGATCGTGCGCCGCCCTTTACGAACCGCGGTTGATCATCGCTGTCGCTGTGGCTTCGAGGAACCCGCGCAGTACCCGCTCGGCATCGGCCGGCAACTGAGCCTCCTCAAACGCCCGGCCCATGAGTTGTACCCACCGGTCGCGGGCGGCTTGATCGATCACGAAGGGCACGTGCCGCATCCGCAAGCGCGGATGCCCGCGCTCCGCAATGTAGCGCTCAGGCCCGCCGAAACGATAGATCAGAAAGTCTCGCAATCGCTGTTCTGCTGCCGCGAGATCGCGCCCTATATACATTGGTCCGAGGATGTCATCCAGCGGCACCTGCCGGTAGAACGCTGCGATCAGACGAGTAAAGCCGTCTTCTCCGATCACGGGGAATAACTCTTGTTCTTCCACTAGGCTGATGCTAACAAGCCAAGCCAAGGTCCTGGCGAGTCCGTCGGCGGCAAACACGTCAGATATGATCTGGAGAAATGCCCGACCAACTGCGAGTCCTCGTCTCCGCCCAAGAGATCCAACAGCGCGTCGCGGAGTTAGGGAACGAAATCGATACCGACTACCCGGAAGGCCCCATCTACCTGGTCGCTATCCTGAAGGGCTCTTTCGTGTTCCTGGCCGATCTCTCGCGGGCGATCAAGCGGCATTCCGTGCGCATCGAGTTCATGGGCATATCCAGTTACGGGAAGAACAAGACGAGTTCCGGCCAGGTACGGGTGACTAAGGATCTGGATGTGAACCTGGAGGGCCGCAACGTGCTGGTAGTTGAAGACATTATCGACAGCGGCGTGACGCTTACTTACCTATCCCGCATTTTGGAGCAGCGCAAGCCAGCGTCTCTGCGCATTGTGACCCTGTTAGACAAGCCGGAGCGGCGCATTTCGCCGGTGGAGATCAAATACGTCGGCTTCAAGATTCCCGATGAATTCGTGGTGGGTTACGGCCTCGACTACGCCGAGGACTATCGCAACCTACCCGATATCTGCGTGCTCTCCGCGAGTTAAGCAACCACGGGCTGGGGTTGCATCAGGATTCCGCTGTCTTGCGCATAGCTAAGCAACTCTGAACGCGAGTGGATGTTCAGCTTACGCATCAGGTTGAATTTGTGGGCCTCCACGGTCTTCACGCTTAAATCCAGTTCTGTGGCGGCATCCTTAACGGTGCTGCCGGTGGCCAGCAGTCGCAAGATCTCGTTTTCCCGGGCAGTCAATGCCGAACCAGACCGTGCAACGGGGGGCGCGGACGAGGCCGAGCGCAGCCGCTCAACGGTGGATGAGAGGTTCTGCAAACTGAGGGTGGGGCTCTGTCTTGCCAGTTGGCGAATTAGAGGCAGCAGGAGCGCAGGCGCTTCGTCTCGTGTGATGCAAGTGGCCACGCCAGCCGAATCCACGGCTGTCGAATACCCTGGATTCCCTCCGGCGGTTAGGACCAGCAGCTGCATACCCATACCCTGCAGGTCCTCCAGCCCCAAGACGCCGTCGAGGCCCGGCAGATCCCAGGCGACCACGGTTACGTCGGGAGTGGCGCCTGCCAGTTCGCCCGCCAGCCGCGCCAATTGAGGGTAGTCCCCGGCTTCGCCCAGAACGACCAAGTCCTTTTCCGACCCAATCAACGTCAGGAGGCCCTGGCGGAATAGCGATTGATGGTCCGCCACCAGGATTCGGATCGATTGTTTCTTTTGCTCCAAAGCGGTCCTCTCGGCCCGAAGCCATTCTCGAGCCCAACCGCTGTTTGCTCGAGATCCCGCTCAAGTTCACAGCTATTTGGCTTATCGGCCATTCACCCAATGGAACTTTAGAAAAGACTCGATTATCTGGTCAGGGTCTTCAGTGTCCGCGACCCGGCTCCTCCAGCATCTGGATCACTTCCTGATTCTCCGACTTTCGCGCTCGCTCCAGGGCCGTCTGTCCAGCTTTGTCCTTTTTCTTCACGTCCGCGCCACGCTTCAATAAAACTGTGATGACTTCGGTGCGGTCCATGGATGCCGCAAGCATGAGCGGCGTGGCCTGGCTCTCTTCATCCATTGCGTCCACTTGGGCGCCTCGGTCGAGCAGCAACTCCACCACGTCAGCGTGTCCGCCGAG
>JBAUOG010001044.1:0-9176 GCA_049579625.1 Bryobacteraceae bacterium | reverse complement strand
TCAGCATGCCGCTGGAATAAGTCTTCACAGGCTGATCGATGAAGTCACCGATTTCGGCAAATTCTTCGATCGCCGGAAAACGATCCTTGATCTGTTCGTCGGCAAGGCCCAGGATCGCAGCGTTCATGAACACGTTGTCTCGGCCGGAGAACTCGGGATTGAATCCAGATCCAAGCTCCAGAATCGCTGAGATCCGTCCATTGACGGTAACGCTGCCGAGCGTCGGCTGCATCACGCCGGCGATGATCTGGAGAAGCGTGCTTTTCCCTGATCCGTTCGACCCGATAATGCCAAAGCTCTCGCCCGCGCCTACTGAGAAGCTAATGTTCTGAAGCGCCCAGAAATCCCCGCGGCGCTGCTTGTGCGCGGAGCCCACCAGATCGAAGAGGCGGTGGATGGGCGACGTAACCAGCGAATACTTCTTCCCAAGTCCGTCCACTTCAATGGCATTCATGCGTTGAAACTGGTTCCAGCGTAACACTCAATGTCTACGGAGATGCAGAGGGACGGCCATGTTACTCTGATGGTCAGCATATGAGTAGTCCAGTGCTGTCGTTTACGGCTCAACACGAGTTGCGTCGCGAACACTTCTTAGCGCGAGCTGTCGAGTTAGAGCCGATTATTGAGCGCTATTTCTGGTACCACACGGTCGATCTGGGCGGTGATCTCATTACTCCCGGCTGCTACGATTACCGCGAAACGGTCCGGGATTTTCACTTTCCGTCCGACCTGAGGGGGAAGAAGGTTCTAGACGTCGGCTCCGCCACCGGTTTCTTTGCGTTTGAGTTCGAACGCCGCGGCGCCCAAGTAACGTCGGTGGAGCTCCCGTCGCTGCCACAGCTTGATATCTTCCCCGGACAAACTGTCGAACAATCGATTCGTAAGATTCAGCGGATGATGTATCCACGCAGACCCGGCGGGCTTGGGCAGTATAAACAGGAGTTTACGCCGGAGCAACTGTATATATATCTGCTGGAAGGCCCTTTTCGATTCTGCGCGAAGCTTCTCGGTTCGAAGGTCCGACGGGTATATTCGACCATTTACGAACTTTCTCTGAGCAAACTGGGCATGCCCGAAGGCTTCGATCTGGTTTTTGTCGGCGATGTCTTGGTCCATACACTGGATCCTTTTCGCGCCCTGGCGGCATTAGTGCCGCTCTGCAAGCAAACGCTAGTGCTCGCACAGGTCATGCCGGAATTACCAGGAAATAAGGCCGCCATGGTGTACATCGGCGGGGCGGATCCGGAGGAGGATGAAATCTCCTGGTGGCAACCCACCAAGGAGTGTTTCCTGCAAATACTAAAGAAGTTCGGCTTTCGCCAGGTTTTGGAGGCCGGTCATCACCGAGGCATGGTTATGCCAGGTGAGCATCCGTTCGACCGTGTTGTCATTCACGCTTCCCGATGAACGGCCACGCGGTTGTAGGCTTTACTAAGTCGTTCGTCAACCGACGAAAATAGTTAATCTAGGACGTTGGTGAAAAGGCCGAAATCCGCTCGCTTACGCGAGCGGTTCAGCGCTGTTTACGTCTTGTTTGCATTGAAGTCTCGGCAGCGAACAGAGCCGGGGCGACGGCATCTATTCAGCAACCTCCTAATCCCGTCTTACTGCTCCGTAATTGGAAATTCAAAATATAGAATGTCTTCGCCAGACGGTTGTTCCCTCAATTTGTTGAGATACAGCTTCATGCCCGGTTCGGCTTGCGCTTCGAAATAGAAGAAGCCGCTGGCAGAGTCGCCCGGTGGAATGAGTTTCGAGACAAACGCTCGCCCCGTCAACTCGGGCACGTTGAGCGGGTTTTTCTTCTTGGGTGTCGGGAAGGGAAGCCTTGCGGTGGTTGGCCTCTGCGCCGGCAGCGCGACGTACGCCACGTCATCCGGCTTCAGAGGGTCAACATGCTGCCCCTTGCGCCCAACCAGCGTCACTTCCAGGTCGCGCAGATCCAATGTCCTCGACCGCCGGTTTTCAATCACCACCAGCACCGGCAGGATGCCGTACCTGTTGAAGTCGGCTTTCTTGCCGAATACAGGTTCGGTCTCTGTTTCGGAAGCGAATGGCTTTGCGCCGACCGTAATCCGGCTGGCCGTTTGGTTCGGGTAGTCGGCCGCTTTGCCTACCCGCCAGACGTCGCCTGCCATCATCGCTACGCCTCCTGCCGCTGCCAAAGTTATACTCAGAGTCACGAAGCCCGCTACCGAAATCCCTCGCATTCTACTCCTGTACCGGATCGTCCTGATCGTTTTCTTGCCCGCCGTGGTGCTGTACATCCTGATCCGCTTGTTGGCGAACCGGGCCTATGCAAACCACTTTAGCGAGCGTCTCGGCTTTCTACCCCGGCGTCTTCATCGGACGGCCCCCGGCGCGATTTGGTTGCACGCAGTCTCGGTCGGCGAAATTGCTTCCGCGCTTCCTCTCATCCGTGCCCATCGAGCGGAAAACCCCAAAGTCCCGATTTTTGTCTCAAGCACCACACTGGCCGGCCGCCGGGCCGCAGCGCAGAAGCTGGTGGGCCTCGTGGACGCGTACTTTTACTGCCCCTTAGATTACGTCTCGTGCGTGCGCCGGGTTCTGCGGGCGCTTCGCCCTTCGATGGTGATCATTCTCGAGACAGAAATCTGGCCCAACTTGTACGCGGAGTCGAAGCGGTTCGGCGCATCGCTGGCGCTGGTCAACGCACGGATCTCCACTCGCACCTGGCAACGCTACCGGGCCAACCGCTGGCTGTTTGGTCCCATACTCCGTTTGGCCGACATCGTCCTGCCCCAGACGCCGAAGGATCGCGACCGTTATGAGCGGATGGGTGTTCCTCCAGGCTCGATATATATGGAGGGCAATCTGAAATACGATGCGCCTTCCGCATCGAAACGCGTCGACCTGCCTACGTTCGGCGCCAGTAAGGTCTGGATCGCCGCAAGCACGGTCGGGCCGAACGAGGCAGGCAGCGTGCAGCGGCACAGTATCGACGAAGACGATATCGTCATCGAGGCTTTCCGCCAACTGGGGAAGCGCCACCCCAAACTGCTGATGATTCTTGCGCCGCGCCAGCAGGACCGGTTTGATCTTGTGGCGGAGAAGCTCAAAAACGCGGATGTGCCGTTCCTCCGTCGGACCGACCTCGATCCTAACGTCATCCCTTCTTTCTCACTGCCGAGCCTGGTACTCCCGGGCGTGCTGCTGCTCGACTCAATAGGTGACCTTGCCGGCCTATATCACCTGGCGGACGTCGCGTTTGTCGGTGGCTCCATCGCACCGCGCGGGGGCCACAACATTCTCGAACCGGCGGCGGCTGCGGTTCCCGTTGTGGTCGGCCAGCACATGCAGAACTTCGAGACCATTGCAAACGACTTCCTGGCTGCAGAAGCGCTGATTCAGGTTCGTCGTCCCAGCGAACTCGAAACCACCATTGATGAGTTGCTTGTCAATCCTGAACTGGCGAAAACGATTGGCCGCCGAGGCCGCGCCATTGTGGAACAGCAGCAGGGTGTGAGCTACCACATTGTCGCGCGCTTGCTGCCTCTGTATCACACGGCCACGCCGATTCTGCCGAAGAGCTTTCTCGCTAAGCTGCTGTTGACACCGCTGGCAATCCTTTGGGAGGTCGGCGGCTTTCTCAAGCGTCACCGCTCGTTACGCCATTTGAAACATCTGCCCGTGCCCGTCATCAGTGTTGGCGGCATAACCGTCGGTGGCTCTGGAAAAACTCCCTTCGTGAACTATCTCGCCGGCGTTCTCCGCGCGCGGGGAGTCAAGCCCGCCATTCTGACGAGGGGTTACCACCGGCGCTCCTCGGCCGCGACCATGGTCTTTGACGCAGGCGCGGATGTCCCTCCCGCACTAACGGGTGATGAAGCGCAGATCTTCCTGCATGCCGGCACGGCCGCAGTCGGCATTGGGGCGGACCGTTTCGTGGCCGGCTCGCTTCTTCTGAAGCACCTCACCGCTGACGTTTTCCTTTTAGACGATGGCTTCCAGCATGCGAGCCTCGCTCGTGATGTTGACATCGTGTTAATCGATGGCCTCGACCCGTTCGGCCAATACGCTACCGTTCCCGTGGGACGCTTGCGCGAACCGCTGTCCGCGCTGGCTCGTGCCAGTGTGTTTATCGTCACCCGTGTCACCCATTCAGACCGTTTTCGTGCCATTGCCACTGAGCTTGCGCGCTACAATCCGTCCGCGCCGGTATTTCAAACCTCTACCGTCACTCGTCGGTGGCGCACGTGTAGCGTCAAGAAACGTTCCGAAGCTTTGCTGCGGGGACCCGTGGCCGCCTTTTGCGGTCTCGCTAACCCACAAGCATTCCTGAACACGCTTGAGTCGCTCGATCTCGAAGTAGTATTTTCATGGCCCTTCGCCGACCACCATTTCTATTTGCCTATGGAAATACAGCGCCTCCGCCAAAATGCGCAAGCGTCTGGCGCAGCGGTCCTGGTCACCACGGAAAAAGATCGCATGAACCTGCCGCCTGGCGTCGAAGACATCGTCGCGCCACTTGATCTCGCGTGGCTCGAAATCGAATACAAGCTCGATCGCGAAGACGAATTTCTTGAGTTCTTGGAGCGTAAGCTGAATCGGCGCTTAACTGTCAAGACTTCGTAGATCTACCGGGTACCAGACAGGTCCTCTATTCGTTGAACCATGGTCCAGACCCGTGCTTCCCGGTGCCCCAAGCCCTCTCTCCTTGACATTCTACATATCATGTCGTACATATGTAGAAAGACATAGAGAGAGACTGTTTGTGCCAACTGAAAAATCCGATCTTCTCCAGGGCACCCTGGACATGCTCATCCTAAAAATCGTCGCCTTCGGCCCGGTTCACGGATACGGCATCTCGCTTCGTATTCGCCAGATTTCAAAGCAGGTCCTAAACGTGCAACAAGGCTCACTCTACCCCGCCCTACACCGGCTCGAGAAACGGGGCTGGCTCGAAGCACAGTGGAGCGAATCGGAGAATGGCAGGCAGGCGAAGTTCTACAAACTGTCGCCCAAAGGTCGAAAGCAGCTGGTTGCGGAAGAGTCCAACTGGAACCGGTTGGCCGATGCGGTTGCCCTGATTCTCGAAACCGCGCAATAGGAGTCACCGATGGCCTGGTGGAATCTGTCTCGACGAAAAACTTCGCTCGAAGCGGAGATCGAGTCCGAGCTTCGCTTCCACATCAACGAGCTGACCAGAGAAAAGATCGCGACCGGTCTCACCCCGGAACAGGCGCGTCGCGAGGCGATCCTCGAATTTGGTGGGAACGAACAGGTGAAAGAAGAAGTGAGGGACGTTCATCGCATCGCCACCGTCGAGAACACTTTTGCGAACCTCAAGTCCGGCATCCGCCTGCTTCGCAAATCCCCGTCATTCTCCGCCGCGGTGATCCTCACGCTGGCACTCGCCATCGGCGCCAACAGCGCGGTATTCTCCGCGATTAATGCGATTCTCTTGCGGCCCCTGCCGTTTCCCAATTCCGGCGAGCTGGTGATGCTGCTGCAATCCAACCGTAAAGCGACGGCCGAGCCGAGCGCTGTTGCGGCTATTCGACTGGAAGACTGGAATCGCCTCAACGGAGCCTTTCAGGCCATCTCGGGCTGGTACACGGAAGACGCTTCGGAGGTCTCTGGTGTTCTGCCGGAGAGAGTAAAGGAGGCGATGGTGGCCCCGCGGTTTCTTCAGGTCTGGGGCGTCGCGCCGGCACTCGGCCGGGATTTCGCTCCCGCAGAAGAGCATTTCGGCGGACCCCATGCTGTCGTGATCAGCGATCGCTTCTGGCGCCGCCGGTTTCTCGCGGACCCTAATACTGTCGGAAAAGTTCTTCGTCTCGAGGGAGAAGCATACCCGATCGTGGGAGTGATGCCGGCGGCGTTTCGTTTTCCGGACCACGAGGTCGATATCTTGCAGCCGAGTCCGCCGGACGCACCGTTTGCGCAAAGCCGCGAGTCCACTTGGTTCACCGTCATCGGCCGGCTCAAGCCCGGTGTAACGACGACGCAGGCGCGAGCCAATTTAACGAACGTTCAGGCGCAACTGGGCCGCGAGTTTCCAAAGACTGACGCGAACCTCGTCGTCGATGTTCAACCCCTAAAGGAAAATACGGTGGGCGGCGTTCGGCGTTCCCTCTGGGTTCTATTTGGCTCTGTGTCTTTGCTTTTGCTGATCGCTTGCACCAATATCGCTTCTTTGTTGCTCGCCCGCACCACCGAACGGGAGCGCGAAATCTCCGTCCGGTTCTCCTTGGGCGCTTCTCGCGGATCGGTGATCGCTCAATTGCTGACGGAGTGCCTGGTGCTTGCCCTCTGTGGCTCTGCCCTTGGGTTGTTGGTAGCGGCCGTTGGTTCGAAGGCGCTACGTACTCTCGCCCAAAGCCTTCCCCGGGCGGAAGAGATCTCGCTCGATTGGCGAATTGTTCTCTACACGCTCGCCTGTGCCGTCATCACGACACTCTTATGCGGGCTGTTTCCGGCCGTTCGGGGCAGCCGGCGGAGTATCGCGGGCGAGCTTGCGCATGCCGGGCGTGCGCAGGTTTCGACGCGTAATCCACTGCAGTGGCTATTGGTCGGCGTGCAGGTGACGCTGGCCGTGATTCTCCTGGTCGGCGCCGGCCTGATGCTTCGCAGCTTTCAGGAACTCGGCCGCGTCTCGCCCGGGTTCGATGCAAGCCACGTGCTCACTCTCCGCATCAGCGGGAACTGGGGCGAGACCGCCGACATGAAGAAACTCACGCAGCGTATTAACCGCACTCTGGAGGAGCTGCGCTCGGTGCCCGGCGTTCGCGACGCCGCCACCACGGCTATCTTGCCGGGACTTCCTGGCGGTCAGCCCGGCGAACTCAAACTGATCGAAGGCCGCGCCGAGACTGAAGGCAAGATCATGGCCGAAAGCCGGTTCGTATCAAACGGCTATTTCACGACCATGAAGATCCCGCTCCTGGCGGGCGAAGGCTGCCGCGAATCCGCCGACTACGTCGATGGCATTGTCGTGAACCGTAGCTTTGCCAACAGCTATCTGGGCGGCCCAGACGCAATTGGACATCACCTCGGGCCGGCTGCCAATTCATTTGTTCAGCCGACCGAAATCCGCGGTATTGTGGCTGACGCCCGTGAGCAGGGTCTCGACCGTGAACCTGGTCCCACCGTCTATTGGTGCATAAGCGCGCCCGATCCGAGTCCCTTCGTCCTGGTCCGCACACAAGGGGAACCGTTTGCAGTGGCCGACGTCCTGCGCCGTAAGATTAGCGAGATTGAGCCGGCTCGATCGGTCTTCGACGTTTCCCCGTTGGAAGAGCGTCTCTCCGACAACTTCTCGGAAAATCGCCTCCGTACGATTCTGTTGACCTTGTTTGCACTGACCGCTGTCTCACTCGCCTGCATCGGCCTGTATGGGACTCTCAGCTGTTTTGTTACCGTGCGGAGACGCGAGGTCGGCCTGCGTCTCGCCCTCGGCGCTTTGCGCGGCCAAATCGTCAGGCAGTTTCTGCTCAAAGGGCTTGCGATATCGTTGATCGGCTCCGTAGCCGGCCTGATTTTGGCGCTAGCCTTTGCCAGAGCCCTTTCCGGCATGCTCTACGGTGTGTCTACGGCGGACACGGAAACGTTCTTCTCCGTCGTACTTCTCATCATCACCGTCACGGTGCTCGCGTCTTTGTTGCCTGCCCTCCGCGCGTCACGCGTCGAACCGATGGAAGTACTGCGGGACGAATAACCCAATCAAGCTGCTTGACAACAGTACCCAGTTGTCTATATATAGAGAGAACTGGGTATGCAAAAACCTGACTCTCTTCAAGGTGCGCTGGACCTCCTGGTTCTGAAGATTCTCTCTCGCCGACCGCGCCTTCACGGCTATGGCATTATGTCGGCGGTGAAAGACATGTCCGGCGAAGTACTTCGTGCCGAGGAAGGCTCGCTCTATCCCGCGCTCCATCGAATGGAAGAGGCGGGCTGGATTCGTGCCGAGTGGATTACGAAAGATACTGGCAGGCGTGCGCGTTTATATGAACTCACGGCAGCCGGAAAGAAGCAATTGACTGCCGAGGAGTCGCGCTGGGAGGCCGTAACTTGCGCCGTCAATCGCGTGCTGAGGACCGTGTGACATGTCCCTGTGGTCACGCATAGCCAATGCATTTCGAGGCGAACGGTTAAGTCGCGAAATCGACGAAGAGCTTGAATCACACATTGAAGAAGCCGTCGGGCAGGGCCTCGACCCCGTCGAAGCTCGGCGCGCTTTCGGCTCAGTGCTACGGCATTGTGAAGAAACCCGTGATACGAAGCTCGTCGCCTGGCTCGACTCCCTTCGGGCTGACGCTGTCTTCGCAGGACGCCAGATCGCAAAGAACAAGATGACATCGGCTGCAGCCATCCTGTCGCTGGCTATAGGTATTGGGGCCTGCACTTCGGCTTTTCGGCTCATCGACGCACTGTTGCTGCGGCCTCTGCCAATTACCGGCGCCGATCGGCTCTACGAAGTCTACCGCGAGGAAATTGGCTGGGATGGCAAGCCTGGAACCTTCGACGGCTGGGCCTATCCCGCGTTCCGCCGAATGCGTGCAGCGGTGAAAGACCAAGCCGAGTTGATCGCAATCTCCTATGCTGAGCGCACGGACCTTACTTACCGTTCCGATCAGGAAATGGAAAAAGCGCACATCCAGTACGTTTCCGGCTGGATATTCAGCTCCTTTGGATTGCAGCCCGCCTTAGGCCGTCTCTTCACTGAGAGCGACGACAATCAGCCCGGCGGCCATCCTTACGCGGTCCTCTCTCACGACTACTGGACACGCCGTTTCGATCGGGATCGCGCGGTAATTGGGCGCACCCTGCGCCTTGGCGACACGCTCTATGAGATCGTCGGCGTCTCTGAAGAATCCTTTACCGGAACCGAGCCCGGCACCATCGTCGACATCTTTATTCCGGCCACGATGAACCGTTCGGTGACCCGCTCCGACTCTACCTGGCATCGGACCCTGGCCGTGCTGAAGCCCCCTGTCGCCGTCGAGCCACTTCGGCAGCGGCTCGATGCAATCTCCATCGCGTTCGAACGCGACCGCGCCAAAGGCTTCACCAATCTCTCCAAGCAGGCGATTGAGAACTATCTGCACCAGCGGGTCGTACTCGGGGCCGCGCCGTCGGGTGCTTCTGACATGCAGGGCACCAACCGCGATTCCCTCGCTGCCCTAGCGGTATTGGTAGGGTTGGTTCTCTTG
>JBAUOG010001043.1:0-12826 GCA_049579625.1 Bryobacteraceae bacterium | reverse complement strand
GAAGCTCGATTGGTTACACTCTGTCATAGCGAAGGCCGTCCTTTGGGGGCGCTAACTGTTGTGTGGAAACTCAGTTATGCCACGAATGACGGCCTTCTGCCTACAGCTGGTGAGAAATGCGGGCTAGAGGAGAAAAAGCAGCCTCCATCATCCGGTGCATCGTCCTCCTTCCGAGTTTCCATCCCGCTATGAGGCGACTTTCCAGAAATGTAGTCCCTAGCTGAGGGCGCTGGGTCCGTCCCTAAGCTGAGGGTGCTGGGTCCGTCCCTAGGGTGCTGGGTTCGTCCCTGCCGGCGCGGTCGCTTCCACCAGCTTTCGGATGGCTGGAGCGATTTGGATCAACACCTCCGCCTGCGGCTTGGCGGCTTCCTCGATGGCGGCGAGTTGCGGCTTGACTTCTTCGGCACTCCAAGGCGTTTCGGTGCCGAACTGATCGAGTCCCCTGATGCCCGCGTCGCTCAGGATCTGGACATTCTTCGCGAGCGGCACCAGTTCGAGAAGCATCGAATTAGCGGCGAAGAGCGGCAAGCCGCGCGCCATACTCTGATTCCAGGTAGTGAGCTGCTCGGCGAGATATTTGCGGAGTTCCACCGCCTCGGCGCTTTGTTTGTCGGGAGCTGCTAGATAGCGGTCGACCGACTCAGAGAAGTGGCGGGCGATGTCGCTCTCAGGAGGAATCGCATCGACGAGGCGGTTGAACGAAGCCTCTGAGGAGTACTTATGCGTGCCGTGGCGGCGATAGCGTTTGACGGGCTCGCAGATGGAGGCGAGCGCGTCGATGGCCACGATGGGCGAGTCGCCGGGCGGGTCGACTGGTGGTCCTGCAAGCCGTATACGCATTCGCTCCAGCGCGGTTCGCTGCTGAAGGCCGATGCTCTCGAGCCAGCGATCAGTGGCTTCGAGACGGCGATACATGGAACCAACGTCGGTTGTGTCCTCCGGAGACCAAAGGCGCTCGGCAATGGCCGCCAGGCGAGGCCACAGCTTGGCGTCAATGTTCTCAGCAGTCGCTATTTCCTCCCACATAGCCGCCTCACCGCCCAGAATCTTCTTTTTCTGCTCGACGCTGAGATTTGCCGTCTCGCCCTTCAGTGGATCCACCGCGTAATGGGCCGACGCCGGGAGCATCAGGTCGAGGTAATAGCCGGCGGAAAGCAATCCCTGAAAGTTCCCGTCCGCGGCTTGGGCGAGCGCCTTCTGGCCACGCCAGGACTGGATCACGACGTTCTTCGGCAATTGATCGTCCAAAATCTCGTCCCATCCAACCATGTGCTTGCCGTGTTTTGCGACGATCTTCTGAAGGCGTAGGTTGAAGTATGCTTGGAGGGCGCGCGCATTGGCGATCTTGTGCTTCTTCATGAACGCACGGATGGCCGGGTTCGCGTTCCAATCTTTTGGATCCACCTCGTCTCCGCCGATGTGGAAGTACTCGTCAGGAAACAACTTCGACATTTCGCCGACGAACCCGTCGAGGAACTGGTAGGTCGCTTCGTTAGTGGGATCCATGGTGGCCGGATGAACTTCCTGCCGCGAGACCACTTCAAATGGGCCGGGGCGGCTGGCGAGTTTGGGGTACGCGGCAAGAATGGCGGTGGCGTGGCCGGGCACGTCAAACTCCGGCACAATGCGGATTCCGCGGGTATATGCATACGCCACGATCTCTCGGATCTCAGCCTGGGTATAGTAGCGGCCTGCGGAACCCAGTTCTTGCAGTTTTGGATAGCGCTTGCTCTCGACGCGAATACCTTGATCGTCCGAGAGATGCCAGTGCAAGACATTGAGCTTTACCGCGGCCATGCCATCGATGGTGCGCTTCACTCCGTCGACGGGGATGAAGTGGCGTGAGACGTCGAAGGAGAGCCCTCGCCAGCCGAAGCGGGGATAGTCGTCGATGATCACGGCTGGCACAGCGAAAGCTGGAGAGACGGCTTCGCCGGCAGGGCGCGGGGCGATGAGTTGCAAGAACGTTTCCATGCCGCGAATGACGCCGAGCGGATAGTCGGCCGAGAGACGGACCTGCTGCGAAGAGATGTTGAGTCGATAACTCTCATCGTCACCCAGCCGCTGGGGCGCTTTCTGGTCTTTCCGTTCAACCACGATCTGGAATGCGGCGTGACCGGGCGGGAAGACCTTTTGAGCGGCAATGGGCAGGCCCGTCTGGCGGGCAACGCGCTCCAGCAATCGCGACGCGGCGGCTGCGACGCGAGGGTCCGTCCCTCCAGCGCCGTTGATTGCAACCGAGAAGGTTCGATCAATGACGAAGATGCCGTCGCCCAAGGTTGTCTTTACCGGCTGTGGCATGAGCGGCAGTTCGGGACCGGCCGCGGGGAGCGAATGCGGGACGAGCAACAGAGCCAAGAAGGCGCAGGGGAGGGAAGAGGTGTTGATCAACTTCTGATGTTACTGCGAGCGAGCGAGCGGCGGCGGGTTAGAGGAACCGTGTGAACCGGTGTACCGCACAATGAAGCATGCACGTCCTGTTGCGCCATCTCTTCGCTTATCTTCTGCACCTGGGCGCGCTGGGCCTGGTCATTCTTGGGGTACTGGATTCCTCGTTTCTGTTTCTACCGGTTGGCAACGACATTCTGCTGGTGGTTCTGGTTGCCCGTCATCACGCGCTGTTTCCCGTATATGTGCTGGCCGCAGCCCTCGGATCCGCGATTGGCGTGCTACTCCTCGACGTGGTGTGCCGGAAAGGCGGCGAGGAGGGGCTCAAGAAGATGATGAAGCCGAAACGGCTCAATTACCTGAAAAAGAAGATGAAGGAACACGGAAGCATTGCCGTTGTGACGGCCAGCCTATCGCCGCCGCCTTTTCCGTTTACTGCGGTTATCGGTGCGGCGAGCGCGTTTCAGTTTCCGAGACTCCGCCTAATCGGTCTTGTCTTTTGCGCCCGAGCCATTCGGTTTTCATTGGTCGGTCTCGCGGCGATCTGGTTAGGCCGCCGCATTATCCGACTCGCAGACTCATCAGCATTCATCTGGTTCATGGAGGGGTTCATCGTGCTGTGTCTGATCGGAAGTACCATATCGATCGTCCGGTGGGTGCGCTATCGGTATTAGGCCTTGCATTTGGCCGATTGCACTGTAAGATCATAAGACGCTCATGGCCTCCTCCGCAGGAACCCGACGCCGTCCGACTCCCCTGGCAGTGGACGAACGCAGCAGCAAGGTGGGTCTGCGAACGGTGGCTACTTTCGAAGCGACAAAAGGCGTGCTCGTTCTGTTGTTAGGTCTGGGAGTGCTTTCGCTTCTGCACAAGGATGTTGAAACATCTGCATGGGAATTGTTGGAGCATCTGCATATCAACCCAGACCACCGTTTGTCCCAGGCCTTTCTGAATGCAGCTTCGCGCATGACGGACGCCCGTCTTTGGGGAATTGCCGCCGCCGCAGCAGCCTATGCCGCTGTGCGCTTTACCGAGGCTTGGGGACTCTGGAACCGTCGTGTTTGGGCAGAATGGTTCGCCCTCCTCTCCGGATGCCTGTACCTGCCGTGGGAATTGACGAAGGTCATGGAACGCACCAGTGTCCTGCATGTCGGGTTGTTGTTGGTGAATCTCGCGATCGTCTTTTACATGCTCTATATCCGGATGGCGGCGATGCGCGCGAAGGTCGAATAACAAGGTCCATCAGTTACTTTCACTGCTTCGCCAGCCAGCCTGAATTCATCCGGAGTATACTCTTTTCACTCGCTCAAGCTGTGAGCACCTGACCACAAATAGCCGCCGAGAGGGATCTTTATGGCAGACCACAATGACCCAAACGCAGTGAACTCGATTTTCTCCGACATCGATCACAGTCCGGCCGACCTGTACGACCTGTTCGGCTTTCCAAGTGACGACCAAAGCAACGGCGAAGCGGTGGTCATAGCCCTGACATTCGCTTCTGTGCCGGAAGCCGGTGTACTGGATAGCGACATGCTCTATCGCATTCAGATCGCCGCGCACCCGCGAGCCGTCAAGCCGACTGACGACCATAGCCTTGAGGCGCTGCTCAAGTATCTGGATGCAGTAAAGAGCAAGTATCTCGGAGAGTTGAAGACATCGGAGATCCGGGTTGCTGTGGATCAGAAGCAGCGCGCCACCGTGCGATTCTTCAATTTCCCGGGTGGCAGTTTTGCGGCGCAGATTGCAACCAACTCGGTCGAAGAGATCGAGACGCCAGGCGGGCACTCAATCAAAGCGTTTATCGGAGGACGAGACGACGCGTTCTTCAATGACCTGCCGGGTTTCTTTCGTTCTATCAACTACGCGCCGCAGTTCTATCACGTCCCGCACACAATGACGGAAGCTCGCGAGTTGCCCATTCCGAAGACGCTGCTCGAACTCGACGGCAATGACCTCTTTAATTACAATCCGGCCAATCCAGACCATGGGAGCGGCGTCAAATTGGATCTGCCGCCGGGCCCGTGGACCTGGAGCGGGAATAAGTTCAAAAAGGACGAGAACGGGAATTACCGGTTTGTCTACAGCGGCAAGGACGCACAGGCCGGCAAGAATGTGAACGCGATCATTCTCGAGATTCCGCTGGCGTTCATCACAGAAGCACCGGTTGAAAACAGAATTGTCAACACCTGGGGTGAAAGCTGGGTTCTGAAGGCTGCTCACAAAGTGGAGAGCATCCCCGACGAACCCTTCTGGCTGGAACATCCCTTCGCCTTGATTGACGCCCTGCGGTTGGACGATGAGTTGAAGAAATACAAACTGGTGGATACGGACGGGCAGGCGTTTGCGGACGCCGCGCTCAGCGAGCGGGAGGACAACCGGCAACTCGGCGCTAACAACTTCTGGCTAGGTCCCCACTTCGTCAAGCGATTGGCCCATCTCGGCTGGGGTTTCGGGCCATCTATCACCGCACTCGGTCTGAAGTGTTCATTCGATCACGACAACTCACCGGTATCGGTCCATAAGACCTACTCCTCAGTGTTGGCGGCATTCCCACGCGTGAAGAAGACGCTGTTCCAGACGCTGAACATGCCCGACAACAGCTGGAACCCAAAAGGCCTGAATATCCCGCTTCGCCGTACCTTTGAGGTGTTTGTTCCGAATGTCTGTGCCATCGATATGGACACCACAGGGACCTGGCCGTTCGGGCGCAGGCTCGAGGATCAGGTGGCAACCCGATTCCTCTCGCTCTTCCTGGACATGGAAGCAGAGTTCAACGGGAAGAAATACCACGTGGATTTGTTGAACGACCAATCATTGTGGGATGCTGCGCCCATCGTGCCAAAGACGCCGCCTAATCCGCTGGCGAACGACGCACCTTTTTCGAAAGAGTTTCCCTACCTGGCGAAGGCGTGGTAGCCGACTCGCATGCTCACAGCCGTAGCGACTGATTTCGAACGTGAACTGGAGCGGACGGAGAAGGACATTGCCGACCTTCGAGGCAGTGTCGCGGCCGTTCCGCGGGATGTGGAGAAGGGCACACGGCTCGCCTACCGGCTCTATCATCGCGCCTGCCTGACGGGCGTTCTCAGTGACTTTTCAGCAGCGGAAGCCGCCGTTGATGATGTCGCGAGGCGGGCGGGCCATCAGGAAGACCTCTGCCTGCTGAAAGCCAATCTGTACTTCAAGTTTCACCGTCTTCCGGATGTGAAGCTTGCTTTGCAACAGGCTCCCGCGCTACTCCGCCGTCCCGAAGGCAAAGTGCTGCAGGCGGACATCGATTTCCAGGAAGGCCGATACCAAGAAGCGAAATCGGCCTACGAACGTGCAATCGAGGAGGACCGCACCTGGGACAACCTGGCCCGGCTTGCCCATTTCCAATTCAAGATGGGCAAGATTTCCGAAGCCGACGATCTTTACGCGCAGGCAGAGGATGAATTGACGGCTAAGGAGATGCGCTCCTTTGCCTGGGTGGAACTACAACGAGGTTTGTTGCCCCTGAGCCGTGGGAGATATGAGAATGCTCTGGCACACTACCGGAGAGCGGAGGCTGCGTACTCCGGCTATTGGCTCATCGACGAACACATGGCGGAGCTGCTGGGAGCCCAGGGCAAGTACCCCGAAGCCGCCGCGCTCTATGAACACGTGGTGGCGCGCGTTCCGAAGCCGGAGCTGCAACAGGCGCTGGGCGAACTGTACGAGCTGATGGAACAACCGGATAAAGCCGAGCTATGGCATTCGCGAGCCCTCGAAACCTATCTTCACTCCGTGGACGAAGGCGGCGTTCATTACTGGCATCACCTGGTGGATTTCTTTGCCGATGTCCGAGAGGACGGAGCAGCGGCCGTCGCGTGGGCCCGCAAAGATCTGACGCTGAGAGAGAACTTTGCAACTCAGGCGGCGTTGGCTTGGGCTCTGTGGCGCGATGATCAATCCACAGACGCGGCGGCGTTTATGGACCGTGCGCTCGCCAGTGGTGTTGTGGATGCGCGCCTGTTTCAGTCAGCGGGCAAGATATACCTGAGTGCGGGCCAAGTGGACAAAGGAGAAAGTCTGCTTCGGCAAGCGCAGGAGATCAACCCACACGTGGACGTGTTCCACGTGCATCGATAAACAGCCCTACTCGTCCATAGGCAACGGAACGTAGCCGGCGATCTGAATGCCGAAGCCTTCCAGGCCCACTACTTTGCGGGGATGATTCGTCAGCAGTCGAATCGTTGATAAGCCCAGATCCGACAGGATCTGGGCTCCCAGACCGCTCTCATGTTGTAGAGGATGGGTGTGATCCGAGGCTACAAAAGTACTTTGTCCGCGGAGATGATTCACCAACTCCCGCTTCCCCTCGTGGAGGGCGACGTGCAGACCAGGGCCGGTTTGATGAAGATAGACGAGCACTCCGGAGCCTTCGTGAGCAATGGTCTTCAGCGCGGCACGAACCAACTTCTGGCAGTCGCAGTCAAGCGAACCGAAGACGTCTCCGAAGGCACAATGCGAATGCACCCGCACCAGCACGTTGGATTGATTGGCAACGTCTCCGTAGATCAGCGCCAAGTGGCGTTCTCCGTCTACACCGCTCTGATAGCGAATGGTGCGAAACTCGCCAGCCGGCGTGCGCAGATGTCCTTCGGCCTCGCGCTCAATAAAGCGCTCGGTCTGCAGGCGGTAGCGAATAAGGTCCGCCACCGAGATCATTTTCAAGTGATGGTAAGCGCAGAATTCCTTTAGCTCGGGAACATGGGCCATGGTCCCGTCGTCGTTCATGATTTCGCAGATCACGCCGCCCGGCGAAAGACCCGCTAGCCGCGCGAGGTCCACCGAGGCTTCCGTCTGCCCGGCTCGCACCAACACGCCTCCGGGTTTGGCTTTCAGCGGGAATACGTGCCCCGGGCGTGCCAGGTCGCTCGGTCTGGTTTGCGGATTCATCGCGACGCGAATCGTGTGGGCTCGATCGAAGGCCGAGATACCGGTGGTCACGTTGGCGGCGGCATCGACCGCCTCGCAAAAGGCCGTGCCGAATCGCGCCGTGTTGACGAGTGACATCGGTTGCAGGTCGAGGCGCTCGCAAATCTCCGGCGCCAAGGCAAGGCAGATTAGCCCACGGCCATGCTTTGCCATGAAATTGATGACTTCGGGGGTGACCTTCTCGGCGGCGACGGTCAGGTCGCCTTCGTTCTCGCGATTCTCGTCATCAACGATCACCACGATGCGGCCTTCGCGAAAATCCTCGACCGCGTCCCGGATGGAGGCAAATGGCATGGTTACCTGGAACTGACTCTTCAGAGATACCTCATCCGCCACGCTGTCGGCTGTATGCATATGTGTCGGATGCTGATCTTCGGAGGCAGAGTCGTTTTTCCCCGGCGCGGTCAGTCAGGCCGCGACCATCCGCGCCGGGGGAGATTGGATTAACTAAGCGGCAATCCCGGACTTCTTCTTCCAGGACTTCGCCGACTTAATCGCGGCGTTCACGGCGTTGATGTTCTTGACGCCTCCATCAGCGAGCCAGTCTTCGAGTGCCTTCACGCCGTGCTTGGCGTAAACCGGAATTCCCTCTTTCCAGGTCGCACGGCCACAAAGCACCCCGGAGTAGTCAGTGCCTGCTTCCGCCGCCATGTGCAGCGATTCCACAAACTGAGCGTTGCTGACGCCCGCGCTGAGATAGATGAAAGGCTTGGTGGCCACCTCAGCAGCGCGGCGATAGTATTCAAGCGCCTGGGCGCGGGTGTAAGCGGCTTGGCCCTTGAACACGCTGCTGCCTTCGACGAACTCGGCGTTGGTGGGAACTTCCACCTTCAGCATGTCGACGTAGTATTGCGGCTTGGAAAACTCCACCATAGACTTCAAGACAACTTCGGGCTTGATCTTTGCGAATTCCAGGCCTTTTTCGTCGCCGCCCTTGGGGTCGTACCCGATGAATTCCAGGAAGAACGGAATCTGATAGAACTCGCATTCGGCGCCGATGCGCTCGATAAATGCGTGCTTAATATCATTCACGTCTTTGGTGTCGAAGGGCGTGTAGTAGATCAGAATCTTGACGGCGTCGGCGCCCATGTCCACGATGCGCTTCACCGATTCGTGCGGGAGAAGGTCGGGAAGCCGGCCGGGCTTGGTGTTGTCATAGCCGCTTTCTTCGTAGGCGAGCAGCAAACCCGCGTTGCTCGATCGCGCCTTGGCGGCGGGAAGGCCATATTCAGGGTCAAGCAGAATGGCACTGGCATGAGGAGTCAGAACCCGTGAGACGGCGACCTTAAACTCCTCCATCATTTCGCTAGTTACTTCGCTGGCTGGTACGCCCTTGCCGGAGGCAATCGACTTCTTCAAGCTGCCTCGTTGATCCATTGCGGCGGCGGCGATGACGCCGTTCTTGTCGGCAAGAGCATTCAGATGCTTGACCTTGCCTGCTGAGAGTGACATACGTTCTCCTAGGATTTCTAAGCTAAATAATCAGCTTCAGTATATCGAAGCAGACCGTTCAAACCATCCTATTTAGCTGGTATTGAGTTGTCCTGCGCCAGTATGCATTCGCACGACTGACATCGCGTAAGATCTGAGCTTTCAGTGCCATTGGATCGGGAAACTTCTGTTCTGCTCGAACCCAACGTCGGAAGTCCACGCGAATGTTCTTGGGTGATCCGCCTGCCAAAGGTGACAGCAAATACGACTCGATGGTGAGGTCGTCGCCATCGAAAGTGGGCCGCGTCCCGATGTTCGTGATCGAGGGCCAGCGGCGACCATCATCCAGGTCGTGCACTTCGGTGATGTAAACCCCGTTGGCAGGCAGAACGTCGTCGGAGGGTCGCAGGTTGAGCGTGGGAACAGTTCGCTTGGAGCCGATCCCATGGCCGCTGACGACCGGGCCGCTCAAGCCGTAACACCGGCCGAGTAATCGTCCCGCTCGCGCAACGTGGCCTTGCTGGAGGTGCTCGCGAATGAGCGAACTCGAAACCGGCTCGCCACGGTAGCGAATCTGCGGCACAAACAGCGTCTCAAATCCGAGTTTGCCGCCGAGTGACGCTAACAATGCGGGATCGCCGCCCTGTTTGTGGCCGAAGCGGAAGTTGTCGCCGACCACCACGAACCTGGTTTCCAGCGCTTGAACCAGGATCTGGCGGACGAACAGATCGGCGCTGAGGTTCGCCAATTCGGGTGTGAACGGGAGCACCAGGATTTGATCGACTCTTGTGTTTTGGAGTAGTGCAAGGCGCTCGTCAATTGAGGCAAGCAGTTTCGCGGTCCGGTGGGGTGACACCACGGTTCTGGGATGAGGGTGGAACGTCAGAACACCGGACCTGCAGCCGCGAGCCAGCGCTTGCTCACGAGCTTCGCGGATCAATTGCTGGTGCCCGATGTGCACTCCGTCGAAGTTCCCGATAGTGAGTGCGCTCGGACCGAACTGGCCGGCAGCTTCTTCGAGGCTGCGAAACACGACGCTCATGGCTGATCCGCCCGCCCAATGGGAATCTCAAGGCCGTCATACGCGATGCGGACGTGGACCGGTAACCGTGACTCAACCACCGCATGAGGAAGGTCATGGGAAATATGTGTAAAGAAGGCTCTTCGTGGCTTCAGAATATCGACCGTTTTGAGGGACTGATTTACCGTCGAGTGAGTGGGATGCGGGTTGTGGCGTAGAGCGTCGAGGAACAACACGTCCAGATCCCTCAGCTTCTCCATCGATTCATCCGGGATGCCACTGTGGTCTGTGAGGTAAGCGCAATCGCCAAACCTGAAACCATAAACGATACCGTTTCCGTGGGCAAGTTTGATGGGCAGGAAGTCGAGCCCACAGATGGGAATCGGCTGGTCCCGGAAGGGGCGGGGACTAAGCCGCGGGCGGCTTGACTGGCTGGGTGCGCGGTCAAAGACGTACAGAAAGGTGCGCTCGATAACTTCCAGCGCCTCCGGTGAACCGTAGATAGGGATCTCCCCTTTTTGCATGAAGTTAAAGGGCCGAACATCATCTAATCCAAGAATGTGGTCGGCATGCGAATGGGTGTATAGGATCGCGTCCAGTCGATCAATGCCGAAGCGGAGCGCCTGGTAGCGGAAGTCCGGCGTCGTATCAATCAGGACGCGGTGCGCATCGAGGCGAACCAGCACCGAGGGCCGAAGGCGTCTGTCACGGGGATCCTCCGACCGGCACACCTTGCAGGAACAGCCGATGGTCGGTATGCCCGTACTAGTGCCGGAACCCAGCACCAGGATGGACGCATGCTCGAAGTTTTCGAGCATTTAAGCTGACTTGGTTCCCTTGCCGCCGTCCGGAGTGATGATCAGTGGCCGGTCGTCCTTGACAGGTTCCGCTACTGGGCTGCTCTGTTTCTTCTTCAGCTCGTCGCCCACCTGAACGAACCGAAAGCGCAGTTCTGTGAGGCCATTCTCAAGCAACCGCTGTTCCTCCAGCGACAGGTTGCCGCGCGTCTTCTGCTGCAGCATGGCGAGCATGTCGATGGAGTGGCGAGCGAGCGGGAGATTCGGCTCGGCAGGTTCGTCCTCCTTGCCAAAGTGCAGCAACCCCAACTGCATCTGGGCCTGAAACAGGATGGACTCCACGAGGAACAGGAAGTCTGCCGGAGGAATAGGTGGTTGGCCGGATTCGGCGTTGGCGCCTTCTTCGTTGTGTGAATGTTCAGCCATAGCTTTTATCCCTTATTCTACTAAGCACTCGATGGTTAGCGGTTGCGTCTTACTCCTTAATGGCAGACCCCGCAGCTTGGGAAGGAACGACTCGATCGATCGCGCGTCCGGACCGTGCGCCGAGAGCACGCCGAGCCGAAGGCGGCATGATCCACATCAGGAAGCGCAGCAGCTTGTAGGACCAGCCGGGCACTACAATGACACGGCCTTCCTCGATGCCCCGCATTGATTCGGTCACCACGTCCTCGACGCGCATCCATAAGGGCCCGGGCACCAATCCGCGGTTCATGCCCATCACGTCGTGAAACTCGGTGAGGGTGAAGCCAGGACAGAGGGCTTGCACGCGGACTGCGGAACCGGCACTGCGGAGGTCTACGGCCAAGCCTTCGGTGAAGTTGGTCACCCAAGCCTTGGTTGCGCAATAGCTGACGCTGCCGGCGCCGAGCGAGAACGCGGCCACGGATGAGACGTTCACCAAAGCGCCGCCGCCCTGAGCCACCATGTTGCCGAGCGCGGCGTGCGAGAGGCGCATGGTTGCCATCACGTGCACGCGGTGCATGATGTCCTGGCTCTCCAGCGTCGCGTTCCAAAAGTAGCCCTTGCTGCCGAAGCCGGCATTGTTCACCAGGAGCTTAAGGTTCGGCTCATGCCGCAATCGATCCTCGACACGCGCCAAGTCGTCGGCCTTGGCGAGGTCGGCGACCAGCGATTCGGAGTTTACGCCGTATCGCTCAGACAACTTGACTCCCAACTGCTCGAGCCGTTCCAGCCGGCGCGCCACCAACAGGAGGTCGTAACCACCCGCTGCCAACTGTCTTGCGAACTCCGCACCGATTCCGCTGGATGCGCCCGTCACTACTGCCAAGGGTCGAGCCATGATTCCTCCTTCACTATTGCAACAGATCCCGACTTCGTTCAAGCGATCAACTCATTCGACGAAGTTTTTGAAGCGCGTTACTCGTACTTCAACGCCTGGATGGGGCTGATCCGCATCGCACGGCGCGCTGGAATCCATCCCGCCGCAAGAGCAATCAAGGCGAGCAGCAACGCGCAGCCGATGAAGACCCAGGGATCGGCGGCTTTGAGTCCAAAGAGTTGCGACTCCACCAGCCCACCCAAAGCGAACGCGGACGGAATCCCGATGAAGATACCGGCCCCGATCAGGAGCGCCACCTCGCGCATGACCATGCGAAGCACGTCTCCCTCGACCGCGCCGAGAGCCATTCGGATGCCGATTTCGGTAGTGCGCCGCGCAACCATGAAGGCGATCACACCATAGAGTCCAATGGCAGCGAGTATGGTCGCCAGCACACCAAAGGCGCCAGCCAGGGTCGCGATCAGACGGTCGGTATAGATGGTGTTTTCAATTCGGACTTGCATGGTCTTCATGTCGAAGACAGCGACGGCGGGATCCAACTGCTGAACCAACGCCCGCGCCGAGGAGCCCATCTGTTCGGGGGCCAGCGCCGTTCGCAGGAAGTAGGTGATGCGGCCAGGATTCGGGGCCTGCTCGAAGGGCACGTAATAGAAGCGCTGCGGTTTGTCGCGTAGGTTCGACCACTGCGAGTCATGTACCAAGCCGACGATCTCCATGTTGAGCTTGATGTCGTTGCCGCCGCCCATGGCCATGCGGCGCCCGACGGGGCTGACGCTGCCAAAGAAGTATTTGGCGAAGGCTTCATTCACCACGACCACTTTCGGCGCATCGTGATTGTCGGCCGGCGTGAACTCGCGCCCGGCAACCAACGGTAAGCCGAGGGCGCTGAAGTAGCCGGGGCTGACGCCGTCGAGGCTGCAGTCGGTA